>JBCCHO010000077.1:0-9235 GCA_039028715.1 Chlamydiota bacterium
AGAGACATGTCGGGGCCAAGTCCTTGCGGCTGGTCCCCCGCTTGCCCCCCTTGAGCTTCAATCTTTCGCGCCAAATCGGATTCTCCGGCGGGGGTCCGTGCCATAGCTACTAGCCCCCCCCTTCTTCGAACCGATTTTCCGCTGAAATCTTGAAGCCGTCGACTGCTACGGGCACTTCAAAACTGCGTTGTTCGTGTTACCTATCGAGATCTAAAAAGATTTTCCTGCGCAGGGACACGAAAAAACGCAGTTTTGAAGTACCCGTAGCAGTCGACGGCTTCAAGGTTTCAGCGGAAAATCGGTTCGAAGAAGAGGAGGCTAGTAGCTATGGCACGGACCCCCGCCGGAGAATCCGATTTGGCGCGAAAGATTGAAGCTCAAGGGGGGCAAGCGGGGGACAAGCCGCAAGGACTTGGCCCCGACATGTCTCTTTATATGCGTAAAAAAGACCCGGAAAAGATTGAAGCTCAAGGCGGCAAGCTGCTCCAGCCTTTAAGTGGAAAACAACTCAAAATCATAAACAACAGAAAATCAACAACTTATGTTAAGTTATTTGAGAGTGGGATCGTCTCATGCTGAACATTCAATTCCCAGACAGGTAAAAAAATAGAAAATTTAGCTTAACCCAAGTTCACCCCTTGTCGTGTCGAATTTTTATCGCCTTAATTAGATTCTAAACTACTTATAGTTTTTGGAATGGGTCGCATGAACCCTATCCCAAAAACTGTAAGTAGTTGATAATCAATGAAACTTCAAAAATTCGACACGACAAGGCTCTGTACACGACAAAACCTCCCGCTAGGGGTGAGCAAAGACAAAGCAAAACCTTTTTGAACGACGCATTCATAGCCAAAGCGCTATGGATGAGGAGGAAAAAAGCGTTTGGCAAAGTCTTTGTCAGCCCTAGTGGGAGATTTTTGTCGTGTACAGAGACGACAAGGGGTGAACTTGGGTTAAGCAACTCTACCACATAGCTTGGGTTTAAAACCTAAGCTCACGTGAAAAACTCCTGTCACAGTTTATTTTAGGGGGTCATTACACCCACGCAACTTGGGTTTTAAGCGATTTTTTTTTGCAGCTGATAGACCCAGTCGTAACCTATTTTGTCGATTAATTGGTACCCTTTTGACTGCATGAACTGGACAAAGATTGCATCATAGAAAAGCACCTCAACTACAATGACCTTGATCGGAAATCGAGCGAAGTTAATTGCTTTTAAGATGCAAAACTCGCTTCCTTCTGTATCGAGTGAAAGGAGATCGATCGGCGAGGAAAGTTCCGCAAGAAGATCATTGATCGGGACAGATTCAACTTCATAGTACTCTCTTTTACCCCCTACTTTATCGATCATTTTTTGAGCCATTTGCTTATGATCAGCAGATAGATACTCTACAAGTCCGCTTAACTTTTCTACGTTCGAAAGGCGGGTTTCACTGGAAGAAGGGGCAAATCGCGTTGGAATGATGTGTTGAAAAGAGTGTGTTCCATATCTATCAAGAGCGCAGCAATTAAATGTGCGCGATGTGCGGTTGCTCTGAAGCTTAGGGTAGATATTTTGAAGAGGCTCGATACATATGCCATTCCAGTTAAGGCTTTCTTCAAAAAAAAGGGTATTACTAGATTCAACACCATCATAAGCGCCAATATCGACAAACGTGCCTTTTTTGAGATCGCGGAAGATTTTTTTATTGATGATCCTGTCTTGCCCGTGCCGCCCGTAGTAGGGGTAGAGCTCTAAATACTGAGGTAGAACATTTCTTTTCATCAAGCTAACTCTTGACCTGAGCGATGAGACAACGCGGGCTTTGGCTTAGTTATGGCGCAAAATTAAAAAATTTAGTAGCATTTTCTTCATAGGATGATCTTGACCCAAGTTCACCCCTTGTCGTGTCGAATTTTTATCGTATCATTGAATTTTTTACTCATTTTGGGGCGATCACTTGCGCACATTTCTCTTTGATAATGTGCGCAAGTGATCGCCCCAAAATGAGTAAAAAAGACTGAACAATCGTTTAATGGGATCGTCTCATGGATATCGTTGAACCTACTTGGGGTTAAAAGTAAGAGACTTTTATGGATAAGCACATTCGTTTGACTCTTAAAAGATATAATATTTATTCGTGTTTATCACTACAAATAGGAAATAAAGAAATTTTATTCGATCCTGCAAAAATACGCCAGTCAGATATTCATACCCTAAAACCAGATGTTATTTTTCTTTCACATGAATCAATGGACCATATGGATCCTACACAGATCTATCTTCTACAAAAAAAGAAACATTGCAAAATCTTTTGTAGTATCGCAGCAGCAGTCGATCTTATTCAGTATTTTCATCACGACATTGACTTTATCGACCAAGTGATCCCGATGCTTCCTGAGCTGCGTATCATTGAGGGGGGGCTCCAAATTTATGCGGGAAAGTCAGATCACTGCAACTATATGTATCCATTAGTATATAAAATAGAAGATCCCATAGAAAATATCTCTATTCTGCACTGCTTTGACTCTCATCTTAATGACGAAATTATCGAGCTTTCTAAAGGAACTGACCTTGCAATTATTCCAATAGGGATTGCAAAAGGAGTTTCGGGACAGACCGGCTTAAAGTTTGCGCTTAGCCTGCATAGCCGTTATTTTATTACGAACCATTTCAAGAGTGAAGAAGAGCTAAAGGCCTTTGATCAATTGATAGCAAGCCAGCCGTTAAAAGAGCGCTTCTTTCTTGTTGATTGGAATCATCAATGCCGCATTCAGCTTCAAGCAAGAGATAAAATTAAGCGGGTTCAAGAGCGCAGCATTGATCAAGTCATCGGTTTGCTTAAAGATAAGCGGGCTCTTTCTGAGCAGCAGCTTAAAGAGTATTTTATTGCTATTTACAAACAGCGATCAAAAGCCCTTCACCGCTCACTCTTTCAGCAAGTGTTAGGCCTATACGAAAACTGTACAGAAGCCAACAAAGTGCATGTGTTGATGATAGCAACCTTTGTGTCTCTTCTCGACTCTTCTTTGATCCCGAAAAGTTTCGCAAGTCAATTAAAAGCAGACTTGAGTGCGCTAGCAACACCTGAAAAAAGTGCGTTAAAAGCTTCTGTTTTCTTTTTTTTAGGGGTTTATTCACAACAGGTTGCACACACATTCTTTTTAGATGAGGTGGCGACACAGTTGCAGCCTTCATCCGATCACGTTCAGTACTGGATGGTTGAGTTTTTGGGTAGATCTGCAACATCTAAGGGAGAAGGAGAAAAAAAAGCAAGAGAGTTGCTGTTACAAGTGATTGACATCCCAGCACTTTACACCTCCTTGGTTGTTCGGCGTAAGATTTTCTGGGAACTCTATAGAATCATGACCCATACTCCAGAACTAGCCGCTCGGTTTTTTCCCATATTTGAAGATGGATTGGTCGATGAAAATCCCGATGTTCGGCTGTTAGCTATCCTTTGTTTTGGCCTTGCAAATCGAGTGCACGAATTGACAAGTAGACACATCAAGAACATCTTCTCTTTGTTTGACGATATCGAGGATGATGTGAGAGAAACAGCTGCGAAAATCGCTGGCAAGCTGTATAGAAACCACCGAAAAGAGATTGAGAAGAAAGTGCGCCACATTCAGCAGCTGCTTTCTGACAAAAATTGCCATGTGCGGTTTGTTGCTAAAGAAACGATTGAGATGATCAACCCAAGAAACTTTCTGCAAAAGTCCTCAAACTTTGCTTGAAAAGAGCAAACTTGGGGTAGGAACCTCGCAATTAAAGTAACCACGAGTCATACGCATGAAGTCATTAACAAAGTTATGGGGAGACTTTCATTCGATCCCTGTCGATAAAAACAATTTGTTCCTTACTCGCCGACTCTTTTTGGAGCGATTAGATGATCCACAACAAAAAAACGACGCTATTTATGTTGCTGTCAATACTCTTTCGGGGGCCATTGACTTATTTAATGAGACAGAAGGGCAATACTTGCTTGCTCTTCGCTCTAGAGATCATAAAGAGCATCGTTCTGTTAACGATATTCCAGAAAAGTTTCTCAAAAGAATCAAAAATCGAGGGTACATTTTTCCTGAAAGGGAATATGAAGATTTGGTCTTTGAAACCATTGTCAATAAGTACAAGAACAAGAAGTCTTTAAGCGATAAAATCATTTCGTTTTTTTCTATTGATATGGGATGTCCCGTCAAGTGTGAATACTGCTTTGAAAAAAAATATCTAGGGAAGGCTAACGCATTTGAAAACGCTACAATGGATGAAGTAGGCATGCGCGCGGCGTTTAATGTCCTTGAAGTGATTCGCAACTTGCAGGAAAAGGAAATTGACTTTGTTGCTGGCTGGGGAGGCGAACCTCTTCAGGAAAAGCATGCTGCTATGAATGAATTATTCATCAATCTTGCCAAAGAAAAAAACATGCCGATTGCTTATTTCTCTTCTCTTGTGACGATGGGAACCAAGCTCTTTAATAGCCTTGCCACACATGCTTCTAATATAAAATTTTTATCGACTACACTTGACGCAATGCCCGAAATCCACAATCAGCTCCGGCAAGTGTCTAATGCGTTTGAAAAAACGACGAGACAAATAGACAAGCTCCTCGAGGCAGATCTCCCTATCGTGATTAGAACTAACATTGGACCCAAAAACCTTGAAAATATTCCTAAATTGGCAGCTTTTTACGAAGAAAAGGGGTGGTTTGAGCATCCAAAATTTAAAGCCTTTGTCGTCAAAACTTATGATCGCTATCACGATAATGACCAAATAGTGACCTATTCTGAAGATGAGGCAATGTCTCAATGGCTGCGACTCAAAGATGAGTACCCTGCAGTTAGGAAAATGCAGACCCTCAAATATGCTCCTTCTCTTACTCCGATTCTCAGGGCATTCGAGTTAAGAGAGTCGATTGATATTGTGCAAGATAACTTTGAGGTTGTGACTAAGCCCATGATCACTTATTGCTATACGGGCAACCGCACTGAATATGTGTTTACTGGTGCTCCCGATTATTCGATCTATAACTGCGCTGAGTGTACTGGGATTTCTCACTACAAAATAGGGACGTATTACCCCCATCTCTCGTTTATTAAAGAGAAAAAAAAGATGTGGGATATTAATGATCACTTTTACAAGCTTCGATCAATCGACACCTTGCAAGAATGTAAAGATTGTATCGCCAACACTCACTGTGGAGGATATTGCTCATTAGAAGCAATCAGTGCTAATGGAGACTCGAGAAAGATTTATTGCAATCATATCCAAAATGCTATACCCAACTTTATTCGCCGCGAGTCAGCAAGGCTATACGTCAGGGGGCGCGTCTTAATGGACCGATCTTTAAACTTAACCCTATAGAGGTTTCCCGCAAAATCCCCTTCGAAAGCGATTTTTGCGGGGAGTCCTCCAAAATGAACAAAACCACTCAAAAAACGATTGATTAGGATAGGCTCATGGAAACAGATTTGCATATTACAAATCGATGTAACCTACGCTGTAGGCATTGCGTATATGATTCCGGAGTGACAAAAATGCCGGAAATGACTTTACAAACGGTAAAGACGATCACGCCAAGTCTTCTTTCTATGGGGGTCGATGAAGTACATATTACGGGAGGGGAGCCGCTCGTTCATCGAGAGGTCTATTCGATTATTGCTCATCTTCGCGCATCAAAGTTTAAGGTTCGCATGCAGACGAATGGGCGATTACTCACGAAAGCGTGCGCAGATAAGCTCAAAGAAGCTGGCCTAAATGAGATCATGATCAGCATTGATGGGGCCAAGGAGCACCATAACTATTTCCGGAAAAGCGAGCGATCATTTGATGAAGCAATTAGGGCAACCAAGGTCGCGTTAGAAGCGGGTTTCTTTGTCCGGGTCAATACAGTGCTGTACCAAGATAACTTAGATGGGATAGAAACACTGCTTGCACTGACAGCAAATATTGGGGTGAGTCAACACTCTTTCTTTTACCTTTCTCCTATAGGCAGGGGAAAAGAACTCAAAGAAAAAATGCTTTCGCTTTCTCAGTGGAAAGATAGTTATTCTTATATCTTAACGATCGCTAAAAAAATGAATATTCTCGATAAGGTAAAGCTGCAAGATGTTTTTCATGGAGAAGATATATTTATCGAGGGATATGACATCTGTAGAAAAGATAACTGCTTGATTATGGCCAATGGAGATGTCTACTCATGCGTCTTTTTCGTGGGCAGCGAATATGCTATGGGCAATATTCATCAAAGAAATTTATTAGCTATTTGGGAAGACCAATCGTTTTGGGATCAACTAAAAGCCCCGCGAAAAAAGCGGTGTCCAAACAAGATGTGTGGGGGAGGATGCCCGGGTCTTGCATACCTTATGACAGGCTCGATAGATACTTGTGACCCGAGATGTCTACCTGAGCAAAACCTTATCTCGAGTTGTATCAGGAAATATGTTGAAAGCAAATAGGGTTCTTAGCTTTTCCACTCAATGTTTTGATCAAATATTGGCGTATTCATAAGTTCATTATACTTTTGCCATGTTCCCTTAGCCAAAGCAGGATTTTCTAAGTCAACAGCTTCAAACCACTCTTTTGCTCGTGCAACAGTAGCAACCAATTCAGGCTTAAGGGTATTGTCTTTTAATGCTCGATAGAAAGAGGCGCAGAATGGGTGGGGAGAAAGAAGTTTTCCTTCTGATGCATAGGAAATCGAGCGGCAAGCTCCCAAGCATGTGGTCCAATAAGGACATTTCCCACAAAGCGTATCGAAGTCTTTTTGTTTCAGATTTCGAATTGCACTGAAATGGGGACTATTCCAAATTTCTTCTAAGGGTTGTTTATAGATATTCCCAGCTATAAAGTGTCTATGGTTAAAGGTGATTGGCCCGCAAGAAGTCACGTCTCCATTGGGCATGATTTCACACCGATGAACACCCCACCCACATTTTTTATGTGCTCCGCCTGAGAAAAGATCTGGAAGCTCGACAATCACGTGGGGATAGGTTTTTCTTACATACTGTAAAAAAGTAAGCCACTGATCAAGCGCCATAAGAGAAAGGTGCGTTGCGTTCCCATTCGGGCTATGAGAAAGAAACGCTCTATGCTTTGTGCCTAGTTCTTTAGAAAGCTCGAAAATTGAATCCGCTACTTTAATATTAATTGTTGTGATCACCGTTTGAAGTTTTACATCACACCCAAGGCTCACGAGCAGACGGATGTTTTCCAACACCTTGGGGCTGTATTTTGCTTCGCGCTGGTCATCTCCTTCGTAACTGATGGCAAACTCAATCTTATCTAAATAGTCCTTGCAGTCATCAATCATCCGGTCGATCAGCACCCCGTTTGATTCAAGCTCAACTCGCAACCCTTTTTTTGTGCAGTACTTCATCGTCGGCACGGTAAATTTGGTCACGAGCGGCTCTCCTCCGGTAAACGTTACTTTCTTGCAGCCGAGTTCAATTGCTTGATCAACAAGTGATCGCGTTGCTTTAAGATCAAGGGCATGGTTTTCAGAAAACCAGTCGGCTGCATAACAGTGTTTGCAGTTAAAGTTACATTTGGACGTCATTCTTAGATGTAAGTCTTTAAGAATAGGCATATCAACCTCACACTTCACATAAGAGCCTCAAGCCCGTGTCTTGTAATCGCTTACAAAGATTAGAAACAAGCTATTTAGGCGTTCCAATCCATGTACAGAGATAATCCATATGGACAAGAAGCTGGCTTGGGGTGTAACCAAAATCTTGCGGAAAACTCGTGTTTGACTTTTCCAAATACTTTTTGGGGCAGTAGGGATCTTTTTTTTTAAACGACTTTTCGCCTGTTTGTATCGCATGGTGGAGATAAGAGTGCGCAGCACATCCGCCACCACACTGTTGTAAAAACTTACACCCCGAACAACCCTCGATTTGTTCGGGATGCTTATGTCTTTGTCGACACACTTTAAATTCATCACTATCAATGATCTCTTTCAATTCATGGTGCAATAAGTCGAGCTGAGATTTATAGTCATGCATGTAGACGCATGGTGAAACAAAGACCTGTCCTTCTGGTGTAATCGAATGGATTCGAAAGCTCGTTCTTCCACAAGGACACCGCTTAGCCTTTCTTTTATTGAACAGCGCAGCAAGTGTTGGGTCTCCGACCTCCTCAGACTCACATAAACTCATGAGCAATTTAAATCCGTTAAAATATTGATCCCGAGTGAGTATCAGGTTCATATGCCGTTGCTCTGTTGGTTTAAGCACATTGATTCTGATATTCGATCCATAGTGCTTTGCACTATGGATCAGCTCTAAAATGTGTTTTTCCGTAAAGTTCCACCGCATCGCAGCCATGACGATTGAGAAGGGTTTTTTCTCTTTTTTGCAAATCTCAAGTGCTTTTACTGCAAGTTTATAGACTGCAGGGCCTCGATTTTTGTCGTGCTCGGTTTGAAAAGGCGAATCAAGGCTGACATCGATATCATTGAGAAGACAAAACGCTTCTCTGAATTGGTTATAAAGGTGGATAAGAGTGATTCCGCTAGTCGTCAATCCCACCTCAATTTCTCTTGCTTTGAGAGACGCAATGATGTAAGGAAGTTGGGAGCCCCGCACATCAGCACCATTTGTAAAAATAGGCTCGTTTCCTCCAAGGTTGACTGTTTTAACCCCATTGATAGCAAGTTGATCGACAATTCTATCAACCATTTTTTTTGTAATATCCGCTCCTTGCTTTCTTGCTGAGACCGAGTAACAGTGCTTGCACCCATAAGGGCAATAATTTCCTAGCGACCAACCAATATTTTGGATATTAGGCACAGTTTGTGAAAGGTTTCCAAACTCGTGGGTCGGCCCACCAGCTCCATAGTGACCAAAATGGTCGTAGGACTTCATTTTTTTTTCGGGGTGTAATAATGGCAAAGTCATTTGATAAAATAGAGCATTTTAGATGAGCGATATCATATATTGAAAAAAAATTTTTGACCAATAAAAAAGTTGCAGATTTGTAGATGAGTAATGAGGCTATCCGACTCAACGATTGTTTGAGTGGGAGGGCTTTGGTGCAAACATAGCTTCAACTGAAAAGAATTCCCCAATTACCGTAAATTGTTCAGTCATTATCGATTTACAGGGGGGTTAAAGTGACTGATATCTCTGGGTTTGAAGAAACCCCGTTCAAACGGAAACACTTTTCTAAAGATATTATTATCTGGGCAGTTAGATGGTATTGTCAATTCGCGCTTTCATACAGGGATTTGGTCATCATGGCACAAGAGAGGGGGAT
>JBCCHO010000078.1:0-9047 GCA_039028715.1 Chlamydiota bacterium
CCGCCAAATTCAACGAGATTTTTTCATTTTGAATCGGCTTGGGTATATTATCCAAGCCGACTCAAAATGAGAAAAGGTCGGTGATTTGGAGTGATTAATTTGGGCGTATTCCCCTTGGGTTCTTATCCGGCAGGTGGATAAAACCCAAGGGAAATGCGCCCAAAGGAATCCGCCAAATTCAGCGAGATTTTTTCATTTTGAATCAGCTTGGGTATATTACCCGAGCCGATTAGTCTAAATAAAAATTTTTAATTAAGCAAGCAATGAATCAGTTTCAGTCTAATCATCTCTTAAAAATTTTATCCGCTTATCAAGAAAGTTCCTTTCCCATCGATACTTTTGTCAGCCGTTATTTCCGTAAAAACCGCGCTTTGGGATCAAAAGATCGCAGAAAAATTGCCAATACCCTCTTTGCACTGATCCGGTGGCAAGGACTGCTCGACTTTTTATCGCCTCAAGAACCTAGTTGGGAAAAGCGGTTTCACCTTTACCACAAAATTGACCCGCTATCCTTTATCAATCGGCAAGAGATTCCTATTGATAAGCGCGTGAGCTTCCCCAAGTGGATTGTCGATCGTTTAATAGCACAATATGGAGAAGAAAGCACTCTTTCCTTTTGCTTAGCGTCAAACCAAAAAGCCCCGATTACCGTGCGCGCTAACTTGCTTAAAACCTCTAGAAAAGCTCTTTTAGCCGCATGGGAAAAGACCTATGCAATCTCACCTTGCCTACATGCACCAGCTGGAATCCAATTCAACCAGCCAATCCACTTACCCCTACTTCCCGAATTCAAAGCGGGGTTGTTTGAGGTCCAGGACGAAGGCAGTCAACTCATTGCTGATCATCTCAATGTCAAGGAGGGCGATCATGTTTTGGATTACTGCGCTGGTTCTGGCGGTAAAACATTGGCTTTTGCCCATAAAATGAGTGGAAAAGGACAAATCTATCTTTATGATTCTCGCCCTCATATCCTGGTTGAAGCGAAGAAAAGGCTCAAACGCGCGGGAGTTCAAAATGCTCATATCGTCACGCGAAAACAGCTCAAAAAGCCGCGGTTCCAAGCGCGAATGGATTGGATTCTTCTCGATGTTCCATGCTCTGGCAGCGGGACCTTTCGGCGCAACCCCGACGCAAAATGGCGCCTCTCCCCACAAGTGCTCGACCATCTCATCTCAGAACAAAGAAAAATTTTTAGCCAGGCGCTTTCTTTTCTACGCCCCAATGGAAAAATTGTTTACGCAACGTGCAGTGTCTTCTCCGAAGAAAATGCCCAGCAAGTTGTCTACTTCACTCAAAACTATTCCTTGACTCCTACCCGCCCTTGGTTCTCATCTCAACCCAAAGCTGGCGGTATGGATGGATTTTTTTGTGCTGTACTAAAGCAGAAAGAGAGCTAGCCCGAGTTAAGAACCTAAGCGCCTTTAAGAGGCTCTTACAAAATTCGCGCTCTGTAGAGGTTTTTACAAAAAGCAGCTCTCAAGGACAAAAGCGCGAATTTCACTCGAAATGAAATTTTGCGCAGGAGCCTCTGTACACCGCAAAAATCTCCCACTAGGGCTGAGCAAAGACAAAACCTTTTTGCAGAGCTGGTGAGAAATCCAGGCTAGTGCAAAAAATGATCTTATTTGCTATGATAACTTCGATCATTGCTATGTCTGAAAATATTTTTAAACTCTAGCTGATAAAGTGAAAAAATTTTTAATTATTCCTCTTATTTTCCTATCTATCATTTGGGCTGATACACCTTCCCAACTCGCTGAGTCGACCCTTCGCGCACCACAAAATTTCACTGCAATGAAACAACCTCAACTGACGATCAATAACCGCACGCTAGCTAAGATCAATGGCAAGGTCATTTCGCTTATCGACGTCATCAAACGCATGGACCTCGACCTTTTCCACTATGACCCCAACTACAACCCCAGCCCGATTGAAAAGTACCAATACTATCTCAGCCGATGGCAAATTAAACTCGACAATATGATCGCCGATGAGTTAATTCTACTAGACGTTGAGCGAAAAAAAGAGGAAAAAAGAGAAATAGAGATCAGCGATGGGAAGGTACGCGAAGAGCTCGAAAACCGCTTTGGCCCCAATGTGATGGGCAATTTGGAAAAGGTCCATCTCAGCTACGATGAAGCCTTTACTCTTCTTAAGTCCGAACTCACAATCCGCGAGCTTACTGGTCTTAATGCCCAAGCTAGAGCGGTTCAAAAGGCAACTCCTGCTCTTATTTACGAAGCTTACCAAAAGTATCTTGCCGATAACCCTCCAGAAGATATCTATAACTATCAATTTCTCTCTATACGCAGCCCAGATCCAGCACTTTCGGAGGAAATTGCAGCAAGAGCGGCGCAATTTTTAGAACAATCACCTGAAACTCTCCAAGAAGTGGCTGACCACCTGAGCACTCTTGAGAATAAAGCCACCATTACCATCTCAGATGTGCCCCCAACCCAGGGATCAGACTTATCTGATCAACACCGCTCTGTTTTAGAATCTCTTAATCTCAAGGCCTTTAGCACCCCAATCCCGCAAACGAGCCGCCGATCTAAAACTCCTGTTTTTCGCATTTTTCACCTCAAAGAGCACACACAAAATCAACCACAATCCTTTGCTGAAATGCAGTACCCCCTTAAAGTCCAATTAATGGAAGAGGAATACGATAAGCAAATGCAAATCTACATCAAAGCATTGAAAAGCAAATTTAGCTATGACCGTCATGATCCAAAATACCCCTTACCGGAAAATTATCAGCCTTTTGTCCTGTCATGACCGATCAATCGCAAACGGATGGCAACCTTTTCACAGCAACAACGCCATCAGGGCTAAAAAGAATATTAGCTCAGTTTGAGGTTAAGCCCAAAAAACAGCTATCTCAAAGCTTTCTCATCGACCGCAATATTCTCAAAAAGATCCACGCTGCCGCTGCTTTATCTGAAGAGGATTTCATCATTGAAATTGGCTCTGGACCAGGCGCTTTAACAGAGAAATTGCTCCAAAGTGGTGCGCGCATTTTAGCTATTGAGAAAGATCCGAAGTTATACCTGGCAACAACGAGGTTAATCACTCCAAAATTAGAGCTTCTGTGTGCTGATTTTCTCGACCTTCAACTAGAAAATCTGCTCAAAAGCCGCCTCCAGCGAGGTCAAAAAGCCAAAGTAATTTCGAATATTCCCTATCACTTGACAAGCCCCATTTTACAGCGACTTCTCCCTTCAAACGAAGTGATTTCCACTGCTGTAGTTATGATGCAAAGCGAAGTAGCGCAACGTTGTCTCGCCCCTCCTTGCAGCAAAGACTACAGCGCTTTATCGCTATTTGTTCAACTTTACTCTAATCCCAAGTTTCTCTTTCACGTCAAGCCCACTGCCTTCTATCCCCCACCGACTATCACTTCAACTGTCATTTACTTCGATCTAAAACCTTTTCCAAAGGCGATGTCTCCTCAGTCTTTTTTCCCTATTGTAAAAGCCGCCTTCCATCAGCGTCGCAAGACATTAAAGAGGTCTCTTGCCTCTCTATTTGGCGCTCAAGCCGTGACATCTGCATTAAAAACTCTTGATCTCCCACCACTGGCACGCCCCGAAGAATTATCGCCTCAAGCCTTTCTACGCTTTGCGCTGCAGCTTAAAGATCAAGTAAAGCACTCCTCCTAATCCTAAAATGAGAAACGCGACTAGGGTAAGTTTACCTACAAGAGAAATTTCTGCGGTTCCTGAAATAACAGCTTTAGCAAAAGCATATTTCGTCTGCTCTAAGCGCTTTGTTGCATAAAGAGGATGAGAAGCAAGCAAAGTTTCATTTTCGTGTAAAATACGCAGTTCTCCAACCACTGTTCCCACCTCAATAGGTAGCGGTAATTTTTGCCAATCGAGTTCAATTTTTACCACGGGTTCTTCTGAAGGATAATAAGTAATCGATACATCTTCGGCTAACCGGGACTTAAGCACCCCTTTAGCACCTCTTAGCGAGCGTTCAAAGACATTTTCCAGACTGTTAAAAAGCAGCCGCTCGATTTTTTCTTCTTCAAAAGCCGCGTCAAAAAGGCGGATAGCATCGCGAAAACGCTGATCTGAGCTTGGGCAATTAAGCAAAATTGCAATGAGCGTACGCCCTTCTTTTCTGGCTGCAGCAGCTAATGTATAGCCTGCCTTCAAAGTATAACCCGTCTTCATTCCTATTGCCGCGGGATAGAAAAACTTACCCTCTCGCAACAGTTTATTTTTTTGGTGCAGTGTTTTAACCGGCTGCATATTTGTCTTTGGGCGATGATACTCTTTTGTCTGCATGATCTCACACAAAACATCATTTTTAAGAGCTTCGCGCGCAATAATCGCCAAATCAAAAGCCGTTGTCCGATGTTGGGGATGATGCAGCCCATGGGGGTTGAGAAACAGAGTCTGCTGACAACCTAACTTCTCTAAATAAGCATTCAGCTCTTGCATAAAGGTGGGAATATTTCTGCCCACATGGTAAGCGACAACATTAGACGCATCATTACCCGAAGCAATCATCATCCCAAATAAAAGGTCTTTGAGTTTTAATCTTTCTTCTGGCCGAATGGAAAAGTGCGTTCCATCGGGCTCTAACAAATAAGCGGGATCTTTATAAAGTCGAGCTGCTTTTGATTCCTGATGCATTCTTCTCAAGCAAATAGGAGGACAAGAAACCACTTCGTTCAAGCGGTTTTTCTTTTTTTCCAAAACATAAAGGCAAGCCCCAATCTTAGTCAGACTCGCTGGGTAATGAAGGTCATGGGGCTTTTTCTTATATAAAATTGCTCCAGTTTCGGCATTGACAAGCAAGGCCGATTCAGCTGACACGCTGACAGTAAGCGGATTGCCGATGACTGACACAACCCCTATCAGAAAAAAAATCAAAATCTTCAAATTCATTGCTATTCTTTCTTAAGCCACTTCACCCGAATTTCTCACAAGACTCTGGAAAAATTTGGAGCATCTATTTCCCCGAATATTCCAACTTTTTACCTGAGTTTGCCACTTACAGTGGTAAAATTTTGAAGTATTTTTGATTATCAACCACTTACGTTTTGGGTAGGATTCATGCGGCCCATTCCCAAAAGTGTAAATGGTTTAGAATCAATAAGGCGATAAAATTCTCTCATGACAAGCGGCAAATACGGGTTAAAGTCGATGATTGTGCGCGAGCTATTTTGATCGGTTTTTTCGCCGAAATTTTCTCACTGCTGGCACTTCCTAAAAACCATCCCTTTATGCTTCTTGTAACAAATCTTTTCTTTCCCCGCACTAACGCGCATTTTAAACCCAAGTTATGTGGTCTAGTTGGTCAGGTAAAAAAACAGAAAATTTATCTGAGCAACTAGACCACATAACTTGGGTTTGAAGTGCGATTGCCTCGACAATAGTGAAACACAGCTTTAAAAAAAACAGCCGCCGCCGTATGAAGAAAATTAGAGCAGCAATTGTCAGAGGTGAAGACTAAGATGAACCCGATTCAACTAGATGAAGCTTATAATAAATTCATCTCCAATTTACAGAGCTGGGTGCCAGATGGTATTGTTGAGGTTGACCTCTCCCTACTGGAAAAAACAGGGCTGCTACAACATTCAGCTTTTGAAGATAAAGAACAGGTCGAGCAACTCCCCCACTACTTTCATGTCATTGAAACTGCTGATAAAGTCACGCTATTCAATCATCAATTTGTCATTTGGATTGTCCCTAAAGTCGTCGATGAAGTTCCCTTGACCGTCACTTTAATTGCCTTAATGAAAACAGGCCTTCCCCATTTGGAGATCGTTTTTTCGACGAAAGGGGTTTATAACACACCGAAATTCGTATTGCGCTTGCTCAAGCACTATCTTTCCGAAGTCATCGATACCGAAGAAGCCATTTCATCAATAGGCCAGGATTAATTTTTCTCTTCAAACCCAAGCTGTGTGGTATATACCACACAGCTTGGGTTTCAAAAATGGGCACAGGTCAGCAACTCTACCCAATCCGAGTTTGCCACGTGTAGTGAGAAAACAAACCGGAGAAGACGATCCAAACATGCGCTTTTATTCACTTGGTAAGCTAGAGCTTTTTTTTCAGGGTAAGGACATTGACTTCTGCTTCACGTCGATACTCAACGACATCCATGAGTCTGTGAATAAAGGGAATTCCTAGCCCTCCAATTTGACACTCTTCTATAGAAGTTGAATGTTCAAGTGGGCGGTCTTTTACCCGTGGATTAAAAGGAGGTCCATTATCTTTCAAAGTCAACTCAATCCACCCTTGAGTATCTACAGAATAAATAAGCTCAATAGCTCCTTTCTTATCTTTGTAAGCATAGCTAATAATATTTACAATAGCTTCTTCAAGAGCTATTTCTACTTTCTTGATTTCCGCAGGCAATATTTTTTCTTCTTTAATAAGAGCAACTACCCACTGCAATACTTCATGTAAGATAGAGAGGCTCGCTTCAAAAGTCTTAGAAAATTGTTTTTTTGGTTGCATAACTCGATTTTAACAGGGAAATGCTGGCATTAATAAGCATCAAAAAGATCAAGAACTTTTTCTTCTGATTGGGCTTCATAGATTTTTTGGCGTAGCGTTTCATCTTTAATTGCTGTTGTTAGCGCTGATAAAATCTGAAGATACTCTGTTTGCCTATCTGCTGGGCCTCCAATCATAAAGATAAGCTTTACTGGAGTCCCATCGAGAGAATCCCATTCAATCCCTGTACCCATTTTTTGAACCCCAACAGCAATAAAAAATTGGCGGTAAGTCTCTAGCTTTGCATGGGGAATTGCAACTCCCATGCCAATTCCGGTCGATACAATTTTTTCCCGCCGCAAAATGGCCTCATAAAAAGTATGCTCGTTGTCAATTTTTTCCGCTTGCTTCAACTGGTTGACAAGGCAATGTAGAGCCTGATCGCGATTTTTTACCTCTAAAAAACAAACGGTTCCTTCCCGAATAAAGGCCGATAAACGAATCGTTGCGCCTTCTTTAAAAAAGTCGCTAATGAACTCCAGTATGGCCAAAGCCTCCCTCCCCTCTATTCGTTGTCGCTAGCATTTCTTGTTTTACAAACTTCGCCCGATAAACTGGCGCAAGGACAATCTGAGCAATCCGCATTCCCGGAGTGACTGAAAAGGGGCTTTCCCCTAAATTTACAAGTATAATTCCAACAACGCCGCGGTAATCAGAGTCAATTGTTCCCGGTGAGTTGAGCACAGTAACCCCATGCTTTAACGCTAATCCGCTACGGGGCCTTACTTGAATTTCATATCCCTTTGGAATCTCAAACTTCAACCCTGTTGAAATGAGCTTCCTCTCTCGTGGATGCAAGACAACTTCTTCACTTAAACAAGCGTAAACATCGGCACCAGCCGCCTCATCAGAAGCATAAACGGGCAGCTGCGCTTTCTTGTCACTTACCACAGGAAGAGTGACTTCTTTTACTAACGATGAGTTGGAACATTCATGACTAGACATCAATCCAAAAATTTCTCGTATAACTTGGGTTTTAACCCGGGTATATCAAAAAAGAATCAATCTGTAAAAAGGTTGGTGATTTAAGAAGGCTACTTTGATCGACTTTTCCTTCATCCTATCAGCCTGCGGGTAGTCATCAAAAGAAAAAGCACCCGCCCAACCACCGACTTTTTCTCACTTTGAATCGGTTTGAGTATATACCCAAGCCGGTTTTCCGCTCAACCTTATCTTATGATTAATCAGAAGAAATATGAATTGTATTTTTTTTACGCGCCTTTTTTGAAATCGCAATCATCTCATCGAGCTTTTTCTCTTTTAGGTTAGCCGAAACATTTCCCGTTAAAAACTCTAGAAAAAAATATAGTTGCTCTTTCAGCTCATTCCGCCCTACAACACAGTCAATCATTCCCTTTTCCAATAAAAATTCCGACTTTTGCGCCGAGTCGGGAAGTTTCTCTCGGATAGTCTGTTCAACAACACGAGGGCCGGCAAAACCAATCAAAGCATCGGGCTCTGCAATGATAATGTCTCCTAAAGAAGCAAAAGAGGCCGTGACCCCACCTGTTGTCGGATTGGCCAAGACAGAGATATAAGGAAGATGAGCCTCAGAAAATTTTGCCAGTGCCGCTGAAGTCTTTGCCATTTGCATCAATGAAAAGATCGATTCTTGCATCCGCGCTCCGCCAGAAGAAGAGACCAATACGAGTGGCAACTTTTTATTGAGGGCATGTTCAATAAGCAGTGTAATCCGCTCTCCTACAACTGACCCCATAGATCCGCCCATAAACCCAAAATCGAGAACCCCAAGCGCAACCCCTACCCCTCTTATTTGACACTCCCCGACGACCACAGCTTCATTGCGCCCCGTCTTCTTTTTTGCCCGGTTAAGCCGGTCGAGGTAAGGTTCAGAATCGGTAAAGTGCAACGCATCCTCTGGCTCGATGTTTCCAAACAACTCAGTAAACGTCCCAGAATCGGCGAGTAGATCAACACGCTGAACTGCAGAAAGGCGATAATGGTGGTCACACTTTGGACAGCAATTAAAATTGTCTTGAAGCTCATTGGCATGGACCATCTCTTCACACTTCGTGCACTTGACCCACCCACTAAATCCATCTTTTTTATTTGAGTCTAGGTTGATTTTTGGCTTATGGCGCTTAAACAGCCGTAAAAAACCCATGACCATAACTTAAAATCCTCATTTTAAATAGATTAAGATATAAAATTGCTCTAAACTTCTTCTCATTGCAACCAGCAAGCATAGCAGAAAACGCAAAAGAAGACAACTTGAGCTAAGTCGCCAGCACAGCTTGGAGATTATCCGCAAGAAAATGACAGTAGAGGCTCTTGCAAAATTCCATTCTGAGCAAAATTAGCGCCCAACGGTATTCTTAGTTTTCCAGGGACCGACTATTTAACATTTTTAAGTAGAAGTTAAATTAAATTATTTAAAACTATTTTATTTTTTTTAATCAGGTTTTGTAACCTATACTCCTTCCGGTTCAAAAGCGCCCAAAAGCAAACTGAATTTAAAGTTCTCTAGATTGCATTTTTTATTCTAGCCAATATGACCTGTGAGTGCGA
>JBCCHO010000079.1:0-8943 GCA_039028715.1 Chlamydiota bacterium
AAAGCAAACTGAATTTAAAGTTCTCTAGATTGCATTTTTTATTCTAGCCAATATTAAGTTTAATATGGGCGACGAAGAAAAAATACGATCTAGAGGCTTTAAATCAGTTTTCTTGGGTGCGTTTGAACCGGAAGGAGTATAGATCAGATTTTTTTTGACTTGCAGGCGAGAAGTTCATATAATCCGTGTTTAGGATATATTCGACTCACCCTAGGTTAAGATCTGCTAATCAATATCGAACCGGTAAAAAACCGGTTAAATTTGGCGAGATTTTAGCGCTTTGAAGGCTTTCACTGCATAACTATGCAAATCTCCACAAATGATCCTGCCGCTATCACCTTGCTTACCGACCAGTACCAGGTGATAAGAAAGCAAACCATTGAGCTTTGTCGTCTGCTAGAGATAGAAGACTTTGCTATTCAAAGCATGGCCGATGTGAGCCCTCCAAAATGGCACCTCGCTCATACGACTTGGTTTTTTGAAAATTTCCTCCTTTCTCGATTCAGCAAAGATTATAATGTCTTCCACCCTCAGTTCCACTTTCTTTTTAACTCTTACTACGAAAGTGTTGGCAAATTTCACTTGCGTCAAAACCGGGGACTTTTATCTCGCCCAACAATAGAAGAAATCACTTCTTATCGCGCAGAAATTGACCATCGCATCCTCGAACTGCTTGAAAAAGCCTCTCTTCAAGACAGGCTTTCGATCGATCCTATTCTTACAATTGGCCTTCATCACGAGCAACAGCATCAAGAGCTTTTAATTACCGACATCAAATACAACTTCTTTTGCAATCCACTTAAACCTGCCTATCGAGTCACCGATCAGGCCGCTACCGATAGATGCTCTGCCTGCGAGTGGAAAGCGATTCAAGGGGGAGTGCATTTTATTGGCTGCGAAGGAAAGGAATTTTCCTATGATAACGAAAAACCTCGCCACAAGATCTACATCGACGATTTCGAGCTGGCTTCAAGGTTAGTTTCCAATAAAGAATACTTGGCATTTATCGAAGATCGAGGGTATGAAAAACCAGAGTTATGGCTTTCTGACGGCTGGAAAGATATCAAGTTTTCGGGAAGAAAATCTCCTATTTACTGGGAGCAGAAAGACGGAAGTTGGATGCAGTTTACCACCTCGGGGATGGTACCACTTGCTCTCGAAGAGCCAGTTTGCCATGTGAGTTTCTATGAAGCTGCTGCCTATGCGAGGTGGGCAGGTTATCGACTGCCAACAGAATATGAGTGGGAAGTCGCTGCCCAAACCGGTCAGCTTGAGAAAGGGAACTTTATTGAGTCGGGCCGGCTCCACCCACGCATAGCGACAGAAGGCATCGATCAGCTTTTTGGCGATGCTTGGGAGTGGACCCAAAGCCCTTACACTCCTTACCCCGGCTACCGCGCGCCTTTTACCGCTATTGGAGAGTACAATGGGAAATTCATGTGTAACCAACAAGTATTGCGCGGGGGGTCTTGCTTTACTTCTGCCACCCATATTCGCCCTAGTTACCGCAACTTTTTTTATCCGAGTGCTTGTTGGCAATGCACGGGAATTCGCCTAGCACGCGAAAAAAAGAAAAAATGGTTGAGCGGCCCCTTAAGTACCACAGAAATTTTTTTGCACGACGTGGTCGAAGGGCTAAGGCAAATGCCAAAGACCTTATCATCAAAGTACTTTTACGACAAAAAAGGATCAGAACTATTTGACTCTATCTGTCAACAACCCGAATATTACCTTACCCGTACTGAAGAAAAATTGCTTCAACAAGCAGCCCAAGACCTCAAAGCCACTATTCCCGATCCGTCAAGTATTATCGAGTTTGGTAGTGGCAATTGTGAAAAAATGGGCTACCTACTCGAACAAATTCCGCAAATCAAAACTGTTGTTCCTATCGACATATCAAAAGAATTTATCCGAGAAACGGCTCAAAAACTAAAACAACGGTTTGCCCAGCTCAATGTTCACCCGATTGCAGCTGACTTTCTGAAACTCAAATCGCTGCCCGCACACCAAGATCTACGAGGAAAGTTCCCGATCATCTTTTTTCCAGGATCGACCATTGGCAACTTTGAACCGCAGCTGCGGATCGCAACTTTGCAAAGCATGGCGAATCTTGTCAAACCTCGCGGAGCTCTTCTGATTGGAGTTGATCTAGTCAAAGATGCAAAGATCTTAGAAGCTGCTTATAATGACCAAGCAGGCGTGACTGCTGCTTTTAACCGCAACTTAATCAAACGCATCAATCTGGAGTTAAACGGAAACTTTCCCGTTGACGAATTTGCCCATCGCGCTTTTTTTAACGCCGAGGAAGGGCGCATGGAAATGCATCTAGTCTGCTTGAAAAAGACCAAAATTAAAATAGGCAGCGAAACGTTCTTTTTTGAGCAACAAGAAAGTATTCATACCGAAAACTCCTATAAATTCGATCTAAAGGCGTTTGCAGACACGGTCGCGCTAGCAGGTTTTACTTTAAGTCAATATTGGACCGATTCTAAAGGTTACTTTGGGCTGCTGTACTTCACCTTTACACAGAATGAGGATGACCGCTACGAGTGATAAACTTGGGCTTGGACCAATGAATCTGGCATCGATTCGACAACGATATCCCGCTCTAAAACAGGGGACCTTTCTCAACCATGCCGCTACAGCACCTATTTCTTATGCAACAACGCAAAAAATGAGAGCGCTTTGCAGCGATATGCAACAGCCCCTGGAAAACCACTTTGAGCCTTGGTTTGCACTGATAGAGGAAACCCGTCAGCTCCTTGCAGAACTGTTGCACTGTAGCTCGGGTGAGATCGCACTCACTTCAAGCACTTCAGTCGCCCTTAGCATCATTGCTGGGTCGATTGATTTCGAAGTAGGGGATAGGGTTCTTGTTCCGCGCAATGAGTTTCCCTCTAATCGATACGTGTGGCAAAACTTACATCACCGTGGGGTGGAGTGCCTATTTTTCGACCTCCCCAATGGGGCGTCGCTCATTGAGACGCTCGAGCAGCAAAACTTGAACAAAGTGCGCCTCATTGCTCTTAGCTTGGTGAGCTACTCGACAGGCCAGAAGCAGGATATTGAAGCCTTCGGGGCTTTTTGCCGCGAGCATGGCATTTTTAGCTGCGTCGATGCTATTCAAGGGGTAGGGACGTTCCCGATTGATGTTCAAAAAGCTGCCGTCGATTTTCTTGCTGGTGGAGCTCAAAAATGGCTTCTCGGTCCTGTCGGCTGCGGCTACTTTTATATTCGAAAAGAACTGATTGAGCGGGTTAGAGTTCCTCTTGTAGGTTGGGCAAGTGTGCGCTGTCCGGAAAATTTCGATGAGCTAACACTCGATTTTGCAAGCGAAGCGCGTCGATTTGAAGCGGGATTCCCAAACATCGTTTCGATTGGTGGGCTTAATGCTTCACTTTGGGAGCTTAAAAAGATAGGGTGGGACATGATTTACGCACGGATTCGGTCGCATACAAACTACCTTGCCAAAAACCTCGATCCGATAGTTGCTGATCCGAGCCATTTAGGAGCGATTGTGATTTTTCCGTTGCCTGCAAAAGCCGATCTTCAAGAAGTGCGCACTCAGTTTATTAACAGGGGAATTGCGCTCACAATTAGAAATCATTGTGTGAGGGTCGCGCCTCACTTCTACAATACCCAACAAGAGCTCGACTATTTTCTAAATTCAAACCCAAGTTGTGTGGCATAATTACTTATCTAATTTTTTACCTGCCTAAAGCTTAAATTTTCAGCATACTTGAAAAAAGCAAGTAAAAATTTAAGCTTTAGGCAGGTAAAAAACAGAAAATTTATCTGAGCAATTATATGACACAACTTGGGTTAAAAAACTATGTGGAATCACTTCTTATTTAAGCTGGTAGCTTTTGGCGCTCTTGCTCTTAGCTTTTTTTTAAGGGCAGATTTTATCTATGAGACTTATCTAGAAAGCTGGGATCCTAAATGGCAAATAGCTTTGGAGGGCATGCCTCCTGTAGCTGCCAATTCGAGCAACTCCTATGAAGGAGTAGTTTTGGATATTGCATTTGCAGAATATAAATTTCCCGGGCTTAACGGGGTGCAATTTTCCGACATGCCAAATGACGTTCAAACTGTGGTCAGTTACGTCCAAGATCGGGGTGGTAAAGTCAAAATCTCTTACGGGGGAGCGTCTAGCGCGTTAGGCACATATTATATTAGTGCGACGGTCGGCTGGCCAAGCAATATTGCAACCCTGGCAAATAATATCAAAGCCGTTGTCAATGATCATAACTTTGACGGAGTAGATTTTGATATTGAAGACCCCCAGCCAAGTCAATATTCAGCTGCTACATTTGCGCAACAACTATTTAATTTTTTAACTGCAGTAAGAGCTCAACTTCCCAATAAAATCATCACGGCTACTATCCCAGGGCAGGCTTGGGGAACGTACTGGGAACTTTTAGCGCAGCAGCTAGCGAATGACCCAAATCATCCAAAAGCGGTTGATTCCATTAACTTTATGGAATACGACCTGTGGATAGGTTCATCAACTCTTGAAGAGCAAGTCTTAGCGGATTTACAAACATATACGGGGGCAACAAATACAATTCCTGGATCAAATGGCACTCCCGGCTGGGGGATTCCAGCTAATAGAATTCAATTGGGCTTAATGCCTGGCAACGATGATCGATCACAATTCCTCTCTGTGAGTAATGCAGGCTTTCTTACAAGCCATGCTGTGAGCTTGGGGCTCGTAGGCGTGATGACCTGGGATTTAAACCGAGATTCGGGAACTAATCCCATACCTAGCTTAGAAGGTGCTGCGCCCTATGCCTATTCAGAGGCAATAAGAAGTGCATTACCTAGTCGACCCTAAAAAACCCTAAGAATGCCGATGATTATCAGCTAGTTAATTCCCATTTCGGCGAGTTAAAATTGCAAGAAAATGGCTAGCATTTCTGCTTCTTTGTGTCAGG
Organism: Chlamydiota bacterium; assembly: GCA_039028715.1. Lineage (GTDB taxonomy): Bacteria > Chlamydiota > Chlamydiia > Chlamydiales > Simkaniaceae > JBCCHO01. The sequence continues at coordinate 4,938 of JBCCHO010000079.1, forward strand.
GTTAACAGCCCGATTTGCTTTACCAAAGCTGAGCTCTGAATTTAGCGGATTCCTTCGGGCGCTTTTTCCTAGATGACTATCCACCTGCCGGAGAAGAACCCAGGGAAAAAGTCGATCAAAATAGCCGCGCCAAATGCGCTGAGATTTTCTCATTTTGAATCGTCTTCATTATATGGCGCAATTCCTAGCCAACATCACAATCATTCATGCTCAGGGAGGATACTGACTTAGGAATATCCTTTAGATTGACGCCTTTTAAGTTGCAAGAACGAAAAGACAGAAAGCACACACCCTCAGGAATATCTCGCAGGTTGACACCTTCCAACTTGCACCCACAGAGATGAAGTTCATTTATGCTAACAGGTATATCTGTTAATTTTTTTTTCAAGTCACAGCCATGCAGGGACAGAAAGCATACCGTCTCAGGAATATCTCTTAAGTTGATCCCTTCCAAGCTAGTGAGCTCAAGGTCAAACACACTAGGAGGTAGATGCCGTAATTTATTTCCAACATCACAATCATTTATGCTCAGAGAGGATACCGATTTAGGAATATCCTGTAGATTGACACCTTTTAAGTCACAAGAACGAAAAGACAGGAGACATACACTTTCAGGAATGTCTTGTAGGTTGACATCTTTCAACTTGTACTCACAGAGATGAAGTTCATTTATGCTAATAGGTATATCTGTTAATTTATGTTTCAAGTCACAGCCATGTAGGGATAGAAAGCATACCGTCTCAGGAATATCTTTTGGGCTGACTCCTTCGAAACTATCGATATAGAGGTTTCTCACTTTAGGATTTATTTGGGAGAGGTCGACTCCACTTAAACGCACCCCGAATAGCTCTAAATAGTTTTTATCTTTTGCTATAATTAAGTTGTTAGTTATAATTAAACTATTGCTAATGATTTTTTTGTACTTACTTGATATTAACTTGCATTTATATATATTCCTAAAAGTAAGGAAACTAAATATATGTATAATTAAATCATCAGAAAGCTTGTCGAATATTATTTTTTTAGAAATGTTAATTGTTTTTTCTTCTTTATTAGATGGTTCCCTTTTTTTGTTCTGGTTGCATAGAAAAGACTCATTAATGCTAGTGTTGAAGCTGGAGTTAAGATTAATCATTTGCAACGCCTTATGTGACACTCTCGATCCCCTAAAGGAGATGAGCTTCTAAACTGATGTGAGGCAATGACCCGTTGCTTGCGCGACACCTACAAGGGCTGGTTGTCAGTTTTCTTGGGTGCGTTTGAATAGGCTACTACTACCTGTCTGAGTGCGACCTATGGCTATTTATTTTATGAAAAATAAAGATTTGAAAAAAGGGAAAACTCGCTAGACACATTATCAAACGGAATATCATTTGGTATGGATTCCCAAATACAGAAAAAAGATTCTTGTGGGCGAGGTACAGAAAGAGCTTAAAACCTTGATCCAAAAGTGTGCTGATAAGAGGCTCCCCGCGCAAAATTCCATTTCGAGTGAAATTCGCGTTTTTGTCCTTGAAAGCTGCTTTTTGCGAGGAGCCTCATAAGAATGGGTTTTCAATCATTGCCGTTGAAACTGATATCGACCACGTACATGTTTCTGCTTCGCCTCGCTTTTCCCCAGCTTGGCTGGCAAATTTACTCAAGGGGTACACGTCGCGAATGTTTCGAGAAAAGTTCCCGTTCCTGAAAAGAAAGTGCGAAAGAGATAGACTCTGGACGTCCGCTTATTACGTGAACCTATCCGTAAATGAAAATGTTTTTGGTTTTTACCAGGTTTCTAGCAAATTTTTGGAAGCTGATTTGTACACATTGTCCATGAGACAAGGGTCACAAATCAGCTTCCAGAAAGATGCAGAAAGAGTGAAAAGCAAGAAGATTTTCATTTACGGATAGGTTCGTAGGAACTGCGGGCGAGGTTTCCTCAGAAACTATCATAGGTAAAAAACAGAAAATTTATCTGAGCAATCATGAGACACAACTTGGGTTAAAAACTCAAGAAAATTAAAAAAATTTTAAACCCAGACCCACGTCTGATGATAGCTCGTCTAAGAGCCTCCCCGCAAAATTCGATGATTTTATCGAGTTTAAAGGTGCGAATTTTGCTCGGAATGGAGTTTTGCAAGATCCTCTTTGGGGATTATTCTAAGATCACCGGTCCTACTCATATATTTTTCGTGATACTTCCAATATGAGGGCCTCTGAACCTGACGAATTTTTCTTAAAATATCATTCACAATCAAAGCAACTTTCAAGTCCAAAATGCATTCTTTTTTTAGCTGAAATATTAAAGCTAGGGTTTCTTTTCTTGATTCTGTCAGCCTTTCTTCAAACACAGCAGTTACTGGATTTTTTTCTGTGCTTAAGCATCGAGTTAAATTCATTGACGGAAAAGATACCCAGTCTACCTTTTTAGGGTAGTTTTTATAGTAATTAGATTCATAATAGTTTAGAGGCTCTTCAAGTAGCTCATCTCTATAAGACAACTGTGCTGCTATTTTGGTTCTATCTTCAAAGATTGCCGCCTCTTTCTCATCTAGTTGGTCCTCTAACTCTTGAATTTTTTTCTGATCAAGCAAGCTTTCTTGTTTTTTAAGAGTCTCTATAGCGTAATTAGAAAAAGAAGCTAATTCGTGGTCCTTTTCTTTTAAAGCTTCAGGGGAGACACCTTTTTCCAAAAACTCATTTTTAGGAATTGGAAGATATATAGGGTCAGTATTGCCAAAGTCAATGGCTCTATTTAAAAAAACTCCTGATGAACCAAACCCTAAATACTCGATTTCTGTTGAGGTATAAAATCCAGGGCTGGCTGCAACACATGCGGAACTTAACTGAGTGCTTAGTTTGTCTAAGTAAAAAGGTTTTGTGCAATGAGCCCGTAAGGGAAGTTGAGCACTCTTTCCTGAGTCAATAGATTGAAGCTGGGCTAATGCAAATTGTTGCACTTTTTTAATAGTTTCATGTAAACCCTTCTTCTGAGAGTTTGTGTTATTTAGAGCATATAAGGTGTAGTTGGAAAAAAAGTTAGCTTCTTTTTTGTGATCAACTGGATCGAGTTGAAGATCTGTGATTTTCTTAGCAGTAAAATATAAAAATAGATAAGACTCAAAATCTCCATACCATTCTCTATAGAATAAACCGTTAGAAAAGAGATTTTTAGAATTTTGAAAAGGTTTATAAAATAAGATAGGCGCTAAAAGATCTCTTAAACTTTGTGCTGTTGGCCCAAACAGTCTACTTGTATTCAAAATTAAAGTTCTGCAGGCATGGATTGCAAGCTGTCGTTCTGCTTGATTTTGTGAATGGATTGCGCAATCAACAATACTCTTTGCTTGCTGAAGGATAAGAGCCTCAATATTTTTTTGATTTTCTTTGGATAACGATTTTTTTGCTAAAACACTTATAAAGTGAAGATAAATAATATGTTTCCATGCATCATATTTTTCAACGTACTGCTCTAGCTGAATTCTTTCAAAAAAAGCTGTTCTTTCTAACTTGTTTTCACAATAACAATCGATTTCTTCCCAATATTTTTTAGGGATAAAAGAATAAGAAGAGGCTCTTCCTGAACTTTTTGGTTGATAGTAAAGTTGATCTCTTTTGATAAAATCCGATGCAATTTGGCCATTTAAATCATCTTGATAAGATAAATAGCCTTTGGGTATTTGAGATAAGTAATCTAATTCAATAAAGCCTGATTTTAAAGACAGGTTTTTGTACTCAGCATGCTCTTTTTGGCAAAAAAGAATAGGATTTGTTTGCTGCCTTCCACTCAATAAATCAGTGCTATATTTTTGGTAAAAACATTCTTTTTGGTAATATGTATTTTTAACTGGCTCCTCTAAATATTCTACTGTAGAACATGTAGGTTCTGTGTATTCAGAAAAGCAATCACAATTATTGACTTGCATTAAACAATCCTTTTTTTAGTTAGATGTTGTTTAATGATAAAATAATTCAATAATTATAAAAAATTTAATAATTTCTATAAAAGTGCTTCCAACGTTGT
>JBCCHO010000080.1:0-8792 GCA_039028715.1 Chlamydiota bacterium
ATTTAGAGGGATTTTCAATTTTTTTCATGCTTGAAACGGAAAAATGGGCACATACTTGGATAAAGTAGGGGCCATTTTTCCGTTTCAAGCATGGGAAAAAGAAAAATTCAAATCAATATCCATAGGTCGCACTCACAGGTAATAACTATTTTCAAGTTTGCCTGCATTAGTTTGTAAGTAGGGGCTATATATTTATTCCGATGGATGGAGACAAAAAGTGGGTCTATGATGTCATAAGTGACTCAAATGACCTTAAGGAGAAAGTTTCATGCTAAAAAAACCGCCTGAGCGGGTGAGTTTTCGAGATCGAGAAGAAATTATCGACCTTCCCAATCTTATCGAAGTTCAACTCAAATCTTTTTCTCAATTTCTTCAAGCCGATACTGTACCTCATGAACGAACAAACATGGGGCTTGAAGAAGTATTTAGAGAAATTTTTCCGATTAAATCTTACGACGAAAAAATTATTTTAGAATACCTATGTTATAATCTTGGAGTTCCAAAGTATTCTCCTGAAGAGTGCATCCGCCGAGGGATCACCTATAACGCGACGCTTAAAGTCAAATTCCGTCTTACCGATGAAACGGGGATCAAGGAAGAAGAAGTTTACATGGGAACACTCCCTTTAATGACTCAGCAAGGGACGTTTGTGATCAATGGAGCTGAGCGCGTGATCGTGTCTCAACTTCACCGCTCTCCTGGAATCTCTTTTGAACAAGAAAAACACTCTAAAGGGACAATGCTTTACTCTTTTCGCATTATCCCTTACCGAGGAAGCTGGCTTGAAGCTTCTTTTGATATTAATGATTTGATTTATGTTTACGTCGATCGCAAAAAACGGCGCCGTAAAGTTTTAGCTACCTCATTTGTCCGTACGTTAGGCTACTCTTCCGATTCCGATATTATTGAGGAATTTTTTAATACTTATCGAGTAAAAATTAAGTCGGATAAGGATTTTCCCAAGCTCGTTGGAAAAATTTTAGCTGAAGATGTCTTTGATGAAGAAACGGGAGTAGTTTTTGGTCGTGCATCGGAGAAATTAACGACAGCTATGCTCAAACGTATGTTCGACTCCAAGGTTTCCTCTGTTCGCATTGCTGAAGATGCCGATGAAACAAGCCCGATCATCAAAATGTTAGCCAAAGATCCGACAGACTCTTATGAATCTGCTCTGAAAGATTTCTACCGAAAAATCCGTCCAGGAGAACCCGCTACTTTATCTAATGCGCGGTCACTTATTATGCGTCTTTTCTTTGATGCTAGGCGCTATAATTTAGGTCGAGTTGGGCGCTACAAGCTCAATGGCAAGTTAGGGAGACAAACAAATGACGAAGATCTTGAATTAACGACCTTGCGCAAAGAAGATATTGTCGATGCCCTTAAATATCTAATCCAGCTCAAGCAAGGGAAAGAAAATGCCCAGATCGACGATATCGATCACTTGGGTAACCGCCGTGTCCGCTCTGTCGGTGAGCTCGTGCAGAATCAGTGCCGAATTGCCTGGGCCCGAATGGAAAAAATTATCAAAGAGCGCATGAACTTATTTGACTTTTCTTCAGATACGCTCACTCCTGGTAAACTCGTTTCAGCTAAAGGGCTCGCTGGCGTTTTAAAAGATTTTTTTGGCAGATCTCAGCTTTCACAATTCATGGATCAAGCCAATCCAGTTTCCGAGTTAACGCATAAACGCCGGCTTTCTTCACTGGGACCTGGAGGGCTTAACCGCGAGCGCGCTGGCTTTGAAGTGCGCGATGTTCACCCAAGTCACTACGGACGGATTTGCCCTATTGAAACGCCAGAAGGTCCTAATATCGGATTGATTACCTCTCTTTCTTCTTTTGCAAAAATTAACGAGTTCGGTTTTATCGAAACGCCTTACTGCATTGTGCGAGACGGCGTTGTCACTGATGAAATTGAATACATGACAGCTGACCAAGAAGAGCAGTGTGTCATCGCTCAAGCATCGGCGAAACTCGATGATTTCAAGATGTTTGAAGAGTCAATTGTCTGGGCGCGTTATAAGGGGGAGTCGATGAGAATCGAAGCGGCAAAAGTGACCCATATGGATGTCTCTTCTAAACAACTCGTTTCTGTTGTAACCGGACTTATTCCCTTCTTAGAGCATGATGATGCTAACCGCGCTTTAATGGGTTCAAACATGCAACGGCAAGCTGTTCCGCTGCTTAAGACTGACGCCCCGATCGTTGGAACGGGGCTTGAAAAGAGAATTGCCCGCGATTCGTGCTCAGTTGTTACTGCCGAAGAAGATGGTGTGATTGAGTATGTCGATGGATTTCAGATTGTGGTTGCTTCAAAAAATAACCCAAGGGTAAAAAAGACCTACCACCTGAAAAAATTTATGAGGTCTAATGCCAATACGACAATTAACCAAACGCCACTTTGCTATGTCGGTGATAAGGTAAAAGCCGGTGATGTCATTGCCGATGGCGCCGGGACAGATAAGGGCGAAGTTGCCCTTGGGAAGAATGTCCTCGTTGCTTTCATGCCCTGGTGCGGCTATAACTTCGAGGATGCGATCATCATTTCGGAAAAACTCATTCTTGAGGATACCTATACCTCCATTCACGTCGAAGAATTCGAAGTGACAGCGCGCGATACAAAGCTTGGAAAAGAAGAAATCACCCGCGATATTCCCAATATTTCCGAAGAAGCCCTTGTTGACTTGGGTGATGACGGCATCGTTCGCGTCGGAGCTGAAGTGAAGCCCGGTGATATTCTCGTGGGGAAAATCACACCAAAGTCGGAAACTGAGCTCTCGCCAGAAGAGCGGTTGCTGCGCGCTATTTTCGGTGAAAAAGCAGCTGATGTAAAAGACGCTTCATTAACAGCGCCCCCAGGAACAGAAGGGGTTGTCATGGACGTTAAGGTCTTTAGCCGCCGCGATCGGCTATCGAAAACAGATGATGAGCTTGTCGAAGAAGCAACGCGGATGAAAGATGTTCATCAAGAATATAAGGAAAAAGAAGAAGATCTTTCACTAGAATTCCACGAAAAACTAGGAGCCTTGCTATTAGGTGAGCCGGCTCCGGGACCTGTGATGCACCGAATGAGTGGAGACCTCCTGATTAAAGAGGGAGACAAAGTCACTCAGGACATGCTTGAAATGCTCGAAAGTGAAAACCCCGACCATTTAATTTTCGCTCAGAATGACACCTATGAAGCTTTAAAGAAAATATTGCACGACTATTTAATTGCCAAGCAAAAACTCGAGCTAGAACATAAATCGGAAATCGAATACATGCGTAAGGGCGATGTCGAGCTTGACCCCGGCGTGATTAGGCAAGTCAAAGTGTATATCGCAACAAAGCGCAAACTACAAGTCGGCGATAAGATGGCTGGACGGCATGGCAATAAAGGTGTTGTTTCTAACCTCGTTCCCGAAGCGGATATGCCTTACCTTTCCGATGGTCAAACAGTCGAGATCATTCTCAATCCACTTGGAGTGCCTTCTAGGATGAACATGGGGCAGCTTCTCGAAACTCACCTCGGGCTTGTCGCGAGAAAATCGGGTATTTATGTCAAAAGCCCTGTTTTCGAAGGAGTTCCCGAAGAACGCATTTGGGAAATGATGGACGAACATGGACTTAATCACGATGGCAAACTTTATCTTTACGATGGGCGAACAGGAGAACGTTTTGACAACCCCGTTGTCGTTGGCTATATCTATATGCTCAAACTTTCGCATCTCGTAGCTGATAAAATTCACGCAAGGGCAATTGGTCCCTACTCTCTTGTTACGCAACAACCACTTGGTGGTAAAGCTCAGCTCGGTGGACAGCGATTCGGAGAGATGGAAGTCTGGGCGTTAGAAGCTTACGGTGCTGCTCACCTTCTTCAAGAAATGCTCACCGTTAAATCTGATGATGTCGCTGGTCGAACCCGTATCTACGAATCGATTGTCAAAGGAGACAATACTTTAAAAGCCGGTGTTCCAGAGTCATTTAATGTTTTAGTCAAAGAGATGCAAGGTTTGTGTTTGGATGTGCGCGCTGAAGATGCGTGAGTCCCGCTGAAAAAAGCGGGAAATAATATTTGAAAAGAGCTGCCCCCTGAAGGACGGGGTTTTTTTGCCCTGATCAAAAAAAAGAGCCCCAGGAGAAATAGGTTCATGCAACAAGATGATTTTCACCCTTCCCAGTTTGATAAACTAACGATCAAGATCGCTTCAGATGATGTGATTCGCAACGAGTGGTCTCGCGGCGAAATTAAAAAGCCCGAAACGATCAACTACCGCACCTTTAAACCAGAAAAAGGGGGGCTTTTTTGCGAAAAGATTTTTGGCCCAACCCGTGACTGGGAATGCGCTTGCGGTAAATATAAAAAAATCAAGCACAAAGGAATTATTTGCGATCGCTGTGGCGTTGAAGTGACTTTGTCAAAAGTGCGTCGCGAACGAATGGCGAACATCGAGCTTGCCGTCCCTGTTGTCCATATTTGGTTTTTCAAGACCCAGCCATCGCGCATTGGCAATGCCCTGGGAATGTCTGTTGCTGACCTTGAGCGGATTATCTATTACGAAGAATATATTATCACCAATCCCGGAACAACAACACTAGAATACAAGCAACTTCTCAATGACAATGAATTTAGAGAAGCGCAAGAAAAATGGGGGATGGGGTCTTTTGAAGCCAAAATGGGTGGTGAAGCTATTCGCGAGCTGCTCGATCAAGAGGATTTACCGACGTTAATTGGCGAACTAAAAGACAAACTCCGCAAAACGCGCTCGATGCAAGCGCGAATGAAATTGGCAAAGAGGCTCAAAATCATTGAAGGATTAGCTTCATCGCCAAACAAACCCGACTGGATGGTAACATCGTGTATTCCCGTGATTCCACCTGACTTGCGCCCGCTCGTTCCCCTAGATGGCGGCCGTTTTGCCACATCTGATTTGAATGATCTCTACCGGCGTGTAATCAATCGAAATAACCGGTTAAAATCGATTCTCAAACTCAAAACGCCAGAAGTCATTGTGCGCAATGAAAAGAGAATGCTTCAAGAAGCTGTCGATGCTCTTTTTGATAATGGGCGTCATGGCCACCCTGTGATGGGCGCTGGAAACAGACCGCTTAAAGCGCTATCTGAAATGCTTAAAGGAAAGCAAGGGCGATTCCGCCAAAACTTGCTTGGAAAGCGGGTTGATTACTCAGGTCGCTCGGTGATTATCGTTGGCCCTGAGCTTAAATTTAATCAATGCGGACTTCCCAAAAAAATGGCTCTAGAGCTCTTTGAGCCGTTTATTATTAAACGGCTGAAAAGCAGAGGACTGGTTTATACCATCCGCTCTGCAAAAAGAATGATCCAACGCGGGGACTCTGAAGTATGGGACGTTTTAGAAGAGATCATTAAGGGACATCCCGTCATGCTCAACCGCGCTCCGACACTGCACCGTTTGGGAATCCAGGCGTTTGAACCCGTGTTAATCGAAGGAAAAGCGATCCGCATTCATCCACTTGTTTGTAGCGCCTTTAACGCTGACTTCGATGGAGATCAAATGGCTGTCCACATTCCTCTTTCAGTCGAAGCCCAACTTGAAGCGAAGCTACTGATGATGGCTCCCGACAATATTTTCTTGCCTTCTTCGGGAAAACCGGCAGCTGTTCCCAGCCAAGACATGATTCTTGGACTTTATTACTTGATGCACGATCCAATCTATATTCCCGAAGAACACGGCAAAAAAACCCGCATTTTTACTTCACCGAAAGAAGTTCTACACGCCTTATACGCTTCTGGTAGCTATACCTGGCATGAAAAAGATGGTCTAACTGAGGGTAGGCGGGATGACATTGGCCGTGGCCTTCATATTCATGAAAAAATTAAAGTACGTCTCGAATCGGGGATTATCGAAACAACACCAGGGCGAGTGATTTTCAATACCATTGTTCCATTAGAGCTCGGCTTCCAAAATTACGCTTTACGCAAAAAGAAAATGAGTGAGCTTGTTCTTGAAACTTATAAAAAAGTTGGCCTTGAATCGTGTGTTAAATTTCTCGATCAACTCAAACAGGTCGGTTTTGCTCATGCAACAAAAGCGGCGCTCTCAATGGGGATTAAAGATGTTTGTATCCCAGAAGACAAACAGAAAATCTTAGCCGAAACGCAACAGAAAGTCGCTGTTGTAATGCAGCAGTATGAAGATGGCATTATTACCGATGGCGAGCGCAAGTCAAAAATCATTAGTATTTGGACTGACGTATCGGAAACGCTTGCTGAGCACCTCTTCAAAGTGATCAGTGAGACGCGCGATGTGGTACTCAACCCGCTCTATTTAATGATGGACTCAGGAGCGCGGGGAAATAAATCTCAGGTTAAACAGCTCGGTGCGCTTCGCGGATTAATGGCAAAGCCTTCAGGAGAAATCCTAGAGTCGCCGATCACTTCAAATTTCCGCGAAGGATTAAGTGTTCTCGAGTTCTTTATCTCATCACACGGTGCAAGGAAAGGGCTTGCCGATACTGCGCTTAAAACAGCAGATTCGGGGTATCTTACACGCCGTCTCGTTGACGTTGCTCAAGATATTCTCGTCACTGAAGATGACTGCGGCACTTTAAACGGAATAGAAGTCGCTGCTATTAAGCAAGGTCAAGAAGAACTATTGCCGCTAAAAGACCGTATCTTTGGGCGCACGATTTGCGATGATCTTTATATGCCAGGTGACCAGACAAAAGTTCTTGCTCGCTCCGGTGATACGCTAACGGCCGCTCAAGCAGCGAGCATTGACGATGCCGGAATCGAAAGTCTGCGCATCCGATCGACACTGACATGTGAAATGCGCCGCGGAATTTGCCGCCAGTGCTACGGAGTGAATTTAGCTAATGGACGTCCCGTTGCCCTTGGCGAAGCCGTTGGCATCATTGCCGCACAGTCAATCGGTGAGCCGGGAACACAGTTAACGATGCGTACTTTTCACTTAGGAGGGATTGCATCTGCTCATGCAACGCCTGATCTCGTTGCCGACCACGACGGTATTCTCGTCTACATGAACTTAAGAACTGTCCAAAACCACGAAGGAAAGTGGTTAGCTCTGAATAAAAATGGTTTTGTTCACATCGTCCGCGATGAAAACCGGTCACTAGAAGAGTACAAAAAACTTCTGAGCACAAAGTCAATTGAACCCCTGCAAACTTATACAATTGAGCTTGGAACCCAAGTTCACTTAGCCGATGGGGTTGTCGTCAAGAAAAATGATCGAGTCGGCCATTGGGAGCAGCACAATATTCCAATTATTTGCGAAAAACCGGGCTATGTGAAATATGAAGACCTCGTTGAGGGGATTTCAACGGTTCGCGAAGCGAACAAACAAACCGGTCAAAGCGAGCTCGTTGTGCGTCAACATCGCGGCGAGCTTCACCCACAGATTTCTATTTACGCCGATGAGAACTATGAAAATCTTATCGGAACCTATGCTATCCCTTCAGGGGCATTCATTTCTGTTCAAGAAGGAGACCAAGTAGCAGCAGGTGATATCCTAGCGCGCTTACCGCGAGGGGCGATTAAAACAAAGGATATCACAGGTGGATTGCCGCGCGTTGCTGAGCTTTTTGAAGCGCGGCGCCCGCGCGACGCAGCTGAAATTGCTAAGCTCGATGGAATCGTTGATTTTAAAGGGGTGCAGAAAAACAAGCGTATTGTCGTGATTCGCGATGAAGATACGGGCATAGAAGAAGAACACCTCATCCCGCTCACAAAACACCTTATTGTTCAAAGCGGCGATGCGGTTGTCAAGGGGCAGCAGCTAACAGACGGACTCGTCGTTCCCCAAGAAATTCTCGAAATTTGCGGTGTGCGCGAGTTGCAAAAATATCTCGTGAACCAAGTGCAAGAGGTTTACCGGCTCCAAGGGGTTGACATTAACGATAAGCATATTGAAATTATCATCCGCCAAATGCTGCAGAAAATCTGTGTCACCGATCCAGGGGATACAACGTTTCTCTATGGGGAAAATGTCGATAAAAAAATCTTTCATCAGCAAAATGCAAAAGTCATTGGTGAGGGGGGTAAGCCGGCACAGGCGGCGCCTGTTCTGCTTGGAATTACCAAAGCATCGCTTGGAACAGAATCCTTTGTTTCTGCAGCGTCGTTTCAAGAAACAACACGAGTGTTAACGGAAGCTGCTTGTCGAGGCCAAACCGACTATCTGTTTGACTTCAAGGCCAACCTGATTATGGGACACATGATTCCAGGAGGAACGGGTTTCCCAGATTACCAAAATCGGATTAAAACGTTTTCTGATGTTGATGAAGAAGATATTCTCGATTTCGCCTTCAACGAAGGATAAAAATATTGGTTCATCCGGCTAATGCATATCGAGTACTCTTTAGAGGCTCCTCGCGCAAAATTCCATAAGGCTGGATTTATGGAGAATGGGAAGCACCGCACAATAAATTTTGGTACGCCACAAGGAGATGTTATTGTCACCTACACTTGCAGTGTCAGATCTTGGAGATGGATACTGTGGCCAAGAGTTTCAAGTTTGTTACGAAGGAGTTGAGCAGAGGTGGATTGTTGTTTTTAGTAAAGCTGCTTACGACAGAGAACGTCGGACTTTGAGAAAACGGTGTGGTAAAGATTCGGAAAAAGAATTAAAAGCCTACAAAAAGGGTCCTGGTGCAAATAGGGATCTCATTGACAAAATGGCCCTCTGACATCCTATTTTGCCCTCTTTATTAAGCTGCTACTCCAAACAGCTCCTCTATAAATTTTCTTTGAATCAGAAAGCCTTTCCCTCCAATGCCTTTGACTTGATTTTTGCGGATCATATGCATAGATTCATA
>JBCCHO010000081.1:0-8778 GCA_039028715.1 Chlamydiota bacterium
GTTTATTGTAAGAAATTAATAATAAACTTGCAATAGGCACAAAATATAGACCTATGAACCAAAGAACCTCTCCCGGCAAATAATTTTTGGATCATCCGCATTGATTCTAAACCACTTACAGTTTTTGGAATGGGTCGCATGAAGGCCTTGTTCACCTCTTTTTGGGAATTTTCGACCCCTTCAACGCGCCTTTCGCGGTGATTTTACCTGAGCCTATCCCAAAAACTGTAAGTGGTTTATAATCAATGAAACTTCAAAAATTCGACACTACAAGGGGTGAACTTGGGTTTTAAGACTTTTCAATAGCCTCTTCGATGCATTTGACGCCGCACAGGGCAATGTCTTTTTCAACCTCTTTGTGGATGTGAGAAAGAGCTTTAGCCGGAAGGATACATCTCTTAAATCCCATATTCACTGCTTCTTTTAACCGACTTTCCAAACGGGGAACAGCTCGCACTTCGCCGCCAAGCCCTACTTCGCCAAAAATCACTGTATCAGGCGCCGCCGCCTCATTGCAGTAAGAAGAGGCAATCGCCAAAACAATCCCCAGATCAACTGCGGGCTCAGTCATCTTCATCCCACCTACTACAGAAACAAATACATCGAGCGCATGCAACTTATACCCCATTTGTTTTTCAAGAACAGCGAGGAGCAGCGTTAGCCGCTTGGGATCAATCCCCGTCGAGCGCCGCGATGCCGTTGAAAAAGCTGAAGGAGTGGCAAGAGCTTGCACTTCGATGAGCATAGCTCGTGTCCCTTCTACTGTTGGAATAATCACTGATCCAACAGCTCCTTGAATGCGCTCTTCTAAAAAAATTTTTGAAGGACTGAACACTTCTGATAGCCCCTGCTCCCCCATCTGAAATAAAGCGACATCTTCAGTTGGCCCAAAGCGGTTTTTTACTGATCGAAGTAGGCGATAGCCATGTTCTCGATCTCCCTCGAATTCGAAGACGGTATCGACTAAATGCTCTAAAATGCGCGGCCCGGCTAACTCTCCACTTTTTGTCACATGACCGATTAAAAAAGTTGTGATCCCCGACCCTTTAGCCAAATGCATGCACTCGAGCGCCACTTCTCTTACTTGCGTGACAGAGCCTGGCACAGAGGGAATTTCTCCTTTATAGACAATCTGGACAGAATCGATAATCAAAACATCTGGCTTGATGACCTCAACTTGACGTCGAATCGAAGCAAAAAGGGTTTCACTGAGTAAAAAAATTCCCTCGCTTTGAATTCCCAGCCGTTTCGCTCGCAGCGATGTTTGTTCAACTGACTCTTCACCGCATACGTAAAGAACAATCAGTCCTTGATCGGCATACTGTTTTGCTAGCTGTAATAGGAGTGTCGACTTGCCAATCCCCGGTTCACCGCCAATCAGGTTGAGTGATCCCGCGACAACTCCCCCACCAACCAAACGATCTAACTCGCGATAGCCTGTCTGTAAGCGCCGCAAGTCAGCTGCTGTGACATCTTGAATCCGCACAGGTTTAGCCCCACTGCGATGAGCTGTTTCAAAACGCACTTGTTTCCGATCAACGACTTCTTCTTCTGAAAACGTATTCCACTCATGACACACATTGCAGTTTCCAGCCCATTTCGATTGCTTATTTCCACATGAACCACATACCCATACCGCTTTTTGCTTTCCCATAGATTCCCCTAGAAATCAAAAAATTTTTTAATTAGCTGAAACTTGGCTCTAAATCACGTGCATTTTTGGGAGTGGGTGCATGAACCCTATTCCAAAAAAACGTAAGCACTTGATAGTCAATGAAATTTCAAAAATCCGGCACTACAAAAGTGGCAACCTCGGGTTAATAGAGGCTTCTTTAGAGGCTCCTCGCGCAAAAATTGCTTTTGAAGGGAAATTTGATGATTTTGACTTGAGAACTACTTTTTGTAATAGGCAATTTACAAAAAGTAGTTCTCAAGGACAAAAGCGCGAATTTCACTCAAAATGGAATTTTGCGCGAGGAGCCTCTTTAAAACCCAAGTTGTGTCTTCTGACCGCTCATCTAAAATTCTCTTTCTTCACCTACCAGAGGCTCGAATTTTTAGCATACTTGAACAAAGATAGGTGAAAATTCAACTGTTGGGCAGGTGGAAAAAGAGGATTTTAGAAGGCTCTTAGATGAGTAATTATGCCACACAACTTAGATTTTAAATAGATCGGGCTTTAAGTCCTAATTTTTTAATCGCGTCTTCAGCTGCCATCTGCTCTGCTTCTTTCTTTGATGACCCGTCCCCCTTACCGAGTTCTTGCCCTTTCACCATAACTAAAATATAAAACATCTTCAAGTGATCAGGGCCTTCTTCTTTTAAAACGCGGTAAGTCGGCGGCTGATGGTATGTTTTTTGACAAAAATCTTGCAGCTCAGCTTTCCAATTTCGGTGAGGTTGTTTAATAATTTCCAAAACATCAGACTGAAAATGATCGAAAAAAAATGCTTGCGCTACTTTAATCCCACCATCTAAGTGAAGAGCTCCTATGACGGCTTCAAAAAGATCAGCTAAAATCGAGTTTCTCCCTTTACCCTTATTCATTGCCTCTCCTCGCCCCAAGAGGAGAAAAGAGCTGATTTCAATTTTCTGAACATAACGCGCGCAAGAACTCGCTTCGACAAGTCGCGAACGCAAATAAGAAAGCTCTCCTTCTGGATAAGTAGGAAGCTCTTCATAGAGAAAATCACTCACGATCATTCCTAGAATTGCATCTCCTAGAAACTCAAGCCGTTCGTTATGCTCTTGGATGATCGCCTTATTTTCATTGGCAAAGGATCGATGGACAAAAGCTAATTGAAGAAGTGTTTTATCATTAAATGTATACCGAACCTTTTGCTCAATCAGGGAAACATTCTTATCTAGCTGCTCTAAAGAGGACATTAACTCGCCTAATTACTTTCAAATTTAACGAACTGTTAAAACTGCTATTTAAAACCCAAGTTGTGAGGTATAATTGCTCCTCTAAAATTCTTTTTTTCATCTGCCCAAGAGTTGAATTTTCACCTACTTTATTCAAGTATGCCGAAAATTCAACTCTTGGGCAGGTAAAAAACAGAAAATTTATCTGAGCAACTATACCTCACAACTTGGGTTTAAACTATTTTTAATAGCGCTTGCTCTCGACTTATAAGCCATTTAGAGACCCTTCTCACAAAGTGTCTTTGATCTCCTCTGACCAAGTCAGTTATTACCTTTGTTATAACCAAATTAATTTAAGCAACTTATACCTGTGAGTGCGCCCTATGGATATTGATTTGAATTTTTCTTTTTCCCATGTTTGAAACGGAAAAATGACCCCTACTTTATCCAAGTATGTGCCCATTTTTCCGTTTCAAGCGAGCCTCTTGCAAAAAAGTAGCGCTCAAGGACAAAAGCGCGAATTTCACTCGAAATGGAATTTTGCGCGAGGAGCCTCAAGCATGAAAAAAATTGAAAATCCCTCTAAATACCCATAGGTCGCACTCACAGGTTATAATAAAATCCGGCATTTTAAAAGACCAATAACCTATCAAAAATAATCAAATCCAGATTGGTATAAAACGACCAAAAACCGTATAATTAACGCCGAACTATTACCTGTGAGTGAGACCTATGGGTATTTAGAGGGATTTTCAATTTTTTTCATGCTTGAAACGGAAAAGTTCAAATAAATATCCATAGGTCTCACTCACAGGTATTACCAAGCTTCTATTTTTGAAAACTGCGTGAACCTATCCAACTCAAAAAATCGTTGAGTTGGATAGGTTCGCAGTCTTACATCATTGCCAATGTTAGCATAAAAAGCTACGCTTAAACAAGGGAAGCCTTACAAAATTGACTTTTGTAGTAAAATCTGATGATGATTCAGATAACTGCTCTGTTTTTTTACCTGCTGGAGAGGCTCCTCGCGCAAATTTCCCTTCGAAAGCGATTTTTGCGCGAGGAGCCTCTCCAGCAAGTAAAAAAACAGAAAATTTATCTGAGCAACGACACCACACAACTTGGGTTTGAATTTTAGATGAATCATCATCAGACGCGAATTTGGATTTTTAGCTTGCAAGCGAATTTTACAAGAACCTCAAGGATAGTGAAAACCCCGCCCTCGGTGCTATCCGCTCTATTACCTTTGAGTGAGACCTATGGGTATTTAGAGGGATTTTCAATTTTTTTCATGCTTGAAACGGAAAAATTAAAATCAATATCCATAGGTCGCACTCACAGGTATTAATCAAACAAGAAAATTCATCTTTATGCATTTTGCCTTAGCTTCAGAACACTTAGATTTTTTTCATGCGCACCAATATGTCGAGTTTGATTCTCTTATTACAGAAAGCGAAGCCACCGCTCTTGCAGAGGCGACGAAACAGATCACTACTACAAGGCTACATCATGCCCACCAATCTCTTCCCCAAGCCAGTCTCGAAGCCCTTTTTCTAGCCGGTCGAGATCATTGGAGAGAACATCAAGCCATAAAAAAAATTGTTTTGCGCCCCCAGCTCGCCAATATTGCGGCCCAACTATCAAAGCAAAATAATTTGCGCATTGCTTATGACCAGGTTCTGTTAACGGCTTTGCCTACAGCTGCCGTGCCAGGTGAAAGTCACTACCCGTCTCTATTCTCTCCCACTACACTCGATGCAAGTAGCTGCATTCAAGGTATTGCCGCTGCTCTTATTCTTCAACTTTCTCCCGTTGACTCTTCACTGATGATAGCAGATGAGCTTGCTCCTTTTACCCTTCTTCCTCAAAACAAAGGAAATGGTCTGTTTTTCAAACCCACTCTTCCATTTTCACTTGCTTACCTTAGAGCTGCCCATCAGCCTATCCACCAACTTCTGATTGTTTACGGCTCTAAAAAAAGCATGTACAAACGAGAAGACCGAGATCCCCATACTCATAAGCTTAAAAAATTTGGCTATACTTTCGGTGATCGCCTCACTCAAGCCACACATCCCATTTTAACTCGGATATAACTTGGGGACCAAATCAGCAATCTTTTTGCATTTTGAATCGGCTTGGGTATATAGTGCTTCCGGTTCAAACGCACCCAAGAAAACTGATTTAAAGCCTCTAGATCTTATTTTTTCTTCGTCGCCCATATTAAACTTAATATTGGCTAGAATAAAAAATGCAATCTAGAGAACTTTAAATTCAGTTTGCTTTTGGGCGCTTTTGAACCGGAAGCACTATATGCTAACCGTCAAACACGTGCAGACAGGGTCTGATTATGCTATCACAGGAAATTCGAACTAAATTTTTAACATATTTTAAGACAAAAGGGCATGCGATCGTTCCTTCTTCGCCGACGCTTCCCCACGATGACCCAACGCTTCTGTTCACGAATGCCGGAATGAATCAGTTCAAAGACGTCTTTCTTGGCACCACCAAGCGTACTTATGACAAAGCGACGACAGCACAAAAGTGTATCCGTGTTGGGGGGAAACACAACGACCTCGACAATGTCGGCCATACTTCGCGTCACATGACTTTTTTCGAAATGTTGGGCAACTTCTCTTTTGGCGCTTATTCAAAAAAAGAAGCCATTGCATATGCATGGGAAGTATCAACAACGATTTTCCAGTTCGACCCAGACAAGATTTGGGCGTCTGTTTTCGAAACTGATGATGAATCTTTTGAGCTGTGGCGAGCATGGCTTCCTGAAAAGCGGATCGTTCGCTTTGGCGAGAGTGAAAATTTTTGGACGATGGGCGAAACAGGTCCGTGCGGCCCGTGCTCAGAGCTGCTCTTTGATCGCGGCGATGTTTTTGGTTCGGCGAAAACCCCTTTAGAAGACAGCTCTGGTGAGCGCTACATCGAATTCTGGAATCTCGTTTTTATGGAATTTGAGCGCCACCAAGGCGGAAAACGAGTTCCTCTTCCCAGCATTGCCGTCGATACAGGTGCTGGGCTAGAGCGGATTGTCTCGCTCATGCTCGAAGTGCCGACTGTCTTTCAAACAGACATTTTACTCTACCTCATCCAGGCCGTTGAAAAAAGAGCAAAAATAGCTTATCAACCTTCTGATAAAAAATACGCACCTGCCTTTCATGTCATTGCCGACCACGTCCGTTCGTTAAGCTTTGCAATTGCCGACGGCGCTCAACCCGGCAATACCGAGCAGGGGTACGTCTTGCGCAAAATTTTGCGCCGCGCCGTCCGTTATGGTCGGCTGCTCGGAATCCAAGAGCCTTTTCTTGCAACACTCGTTCCTAAATTGATCGAAGTCATGGGAGCAGATTACCAAGAGATCAAAGAAGCTGAAACGCGGATTATCGAAATTTTGACTCTCGAGGAGGAAAATTTTGACCGCACCCTGCGGCGAGGTGGAAACATTCTCGCAACGATTATTAAGCGCGCCCAGCAAAGCGGCACCAAACAAATGAGCGGCGCCGACGCTTTTAAACTCAAAGATACCTATGGGTTTCCTCTCGAAGAAATTCTTCTGATTGCTAAAGATGCCGGTATGACCGTGAATCTCGATGCTTACCAAATTTTAGAAAGTCAAGCGAAAGAAAAATCGCGCGCAGCGGGAAAGCCAAACTACCAGCGGCCAGACGTTGCCATTGATTTCGATGCTTTTATTGCACACCACGATAAAACCCATTTTGTCGGCTATGAATCTACTTCTATTGAAGGAACAATTACGGGGATTTTGATCGGCGATGTGTGGGCTGAGACGATGACATCTGGTCAGGAAGGAATGATTTTTCTAGACCAAACGCCATTTTATGCAGAAAAAGGCGGCCAAGTGAGTGATACTGGAAGTTTTGCTCACCACAATGCCCATTTTGAGGTCGCGGCTTGCAAGCACCCCCATCCCGACCTTATTGCCCATATTGGAACGCTAACAAACGGAACGCTGATGGTTGGCGAACCGGTGCATGCAACAGTGAATGCTGAACAACGCTCTGCTATTGCAAGGCACCACACAGCCACTCACCTTCTCCACTGGGCTCTTGAACAACTGTTGGGCTCTCATATTCGTCAAGCGGGGTCTTTGGTTGCCGCAGACCGGCTCCGATTTGATTTCACTCACCACAAAGCATTATCACATGAGCTGCTCCGTCAAATTGAGCGCCTTATCAACCAAAAAATACGCGAAAATAGCCTTGTTATTACCAAAGAGCAGTCTCTTGAAGCCGTTCAAAAAGAAGGCAATATTAAACAGTTTTTTGGCGATAAATATGGCGAAACTGTCCGTGTTGTCGCCATTGGGACCTATTCAAAAGAGCTTTGCGGAGGAACGCACGTTAGCCGCGCTGGCTCGATTGGGCTATTTAGGATTATTAAAGAGGGAAGCATCGGCCAGGGAATTCGCCGAATCGAAGCAGTAACGGGAGAACATGCAGAGCAGTTTTCTTACCACTTCGAAGACCAGCTGCTCCAAATTGCAACGCGGCTCAAAGCCAATCTAGCGACTGTGACTGGTGCAGTCGAAGGAAAAATTGCCGAAACCGAAGAGCTCGCCCTAAGGCTGACCACTATGCGTCGCGACCAACTTAGAGAATTTGCAAAACGGTTAGCTTCCGGGTCAAAAAAAATTGGACCGCTTCTTATCATCACAGCGAGCGCTGTAGTTGACCGCAAAGAACTCGCTACCCTAGCTGATCTTATTTTTGAAGAGGTTTCCGTTGATGTGATTTGCCTTGCTATGAGCGAGCTAGACAAGTGCCAACTTTTTCTTAAACTCTCTGCTAAGGCGTTACAACTAGGGCTGCAAGCGAATACCCTTGTCAAAGCCATTGCTCCCTGTGTTCAGGGTTCTGGTGGCGGTAAAAAAGAAACCGCCCAAGCCGGTGGTAAAAACCCACAAGGAATCGACGACGCTTTTAAAAAAGTCGCAATTCTACTCTCTGAAGCTTTATCGACAAGGTAAGCATATCGAGTTCAAAGTTCACTTAATTGCTTATCTTCTGCCGAATGTGATGATTTCCCCGAATCTGAAAGAGTAACTTTATAGTTATTTAGTATAGTGATTTGGTTTTTAATTTTTTTAATGGCTAGAGCAGAGTAGGCTTCATTTTTTATAGGTTCAGATTGATAGAAATTTATCATAGTTTTTAAATCGTTATTACTGCTCTTTTTAGCGGCAAACTCAAGGGCTTGTTCCTCCAATTTACTTACTTGTTTAGTTATTGTGTTTGATAGTATATTTCCTGCACAAAAAATTAAAAAGTAGGGGAAAAAACCAGAAAGTGCGAACATGTTTATCCCAATTATTCCTAGAGTGACCATGGCAATCTTACAAACAGCGGGAATACAGTTTTCATATAAGACGCGATTTTCAGCAGAGAAATTGTAAACTTCAGTTTTCGCCATAAATATAGCTGCGGTTTCGTTTTCATTAAAAAACTGTTCTCTTATGTAAATTGTTGCCGTTTGTCTTAAAAGGGCTAATTGCTTATCCCCCATTACAAACTGAAGCTCGCGCTTGTCTTCTATTTCCTGCTCACTTAAGAGGCGTACTGTTAAATCTTTGCCTTCTAAAACCCAGTTAAGACGAGATTTCAGCTTTTCGTCAGTCAATAGCTTTGCATTTTTAGAAAATTGCTCTGGATTGATACTTTTATAAGCAACTTTTTGTGTGTTTAAATCGACGTTCCTTTTATCTTGCATGCAACTTGCAATTTTAATTAGATTAAGCCATGGAAAGTTAACCACAGCATTTATTAAAATTGTTGACATTTTATCCCAGGGCTTTTTCATCCTAAAGATTTGATACTTTGACCGAAATTTTCTTGATAAAAAGTTGATTTCTAGTTTTTTATATACGCAAAACAAACTCTACTTAAA
>JBCCHO010000082.1:0-8753 GCA_039028715.1 Chlamydiota bacterium
AAGTCAAAGGCATTGGAGGGAAAGACTTTCTGATTCAAAAAAAATTTATAGAGGAGCTGTTTGGAGTAGCAGCTTAAAGAGGGCAAAATAGGATGTCAGAGGGCGATTTTGTCAATGAGATCCCTATTTGCACCGGAACCCCAAATTGATCCTTGGTTTTGAGTAATTTATCGCGACAAAGACAAATTAGATTTTCAGATAACCGAGTAAGAATGCAGTGTCCAATTTCTTGTTTCCACCATTCGAGTTGTCCAAGCCTTGTCGCATAATTGCTAGAAGTTTGATCGAGTTCACTTGCAATGAACCGATCAATCAAGCTAGCTAATGTTGTATGCCTCATCTCTGTTGTTTCATAGGGCTTACCAGACTTCATCGCTTCTCTTGTTTTGAGCCGCCAGTCCTTTGCTTCTCGGTACTTTTCAAAATTTTTTGACAAAGATTTGTACCCTTTAATCCGTATTTGTGCTCGATAATAAGCCCCTTTTTTTCCTTCTATTTTTTGAATTCCAGGCTCTAATTTGGGCATTGCGATAGGTCCTCCTTAGCTTGAAATGTTTCGCACGGGTAAACATTTGGCTTTGCGATCACAAGCAAAAACGGCCGCTTTTAAGTCGGATGACTTTTGGTGGTTGGGAAGAGTTCCCAGAAAGAAAAAATGATAATGTGCATAAAATGCACTTAATTCTATTTTTTCTTGTTTTAGATGAATCGATTGCAAAAGAGAGGTCTTTTGTAATCAACTGATGGATAGGCGCTTACGTGCCTAAAAATAGGATCGGGGCAGAGGGATTTGAACCCCCGACCTTCTGCTCCCAAAGCAGACGCGCTAGCCAAGCTGCGCTATGCCCCGCTAGAAGAGAGAGCCATTTTAATCACTTTGCCTTTTAGACACAAGGCGATTTTTCAGCGTGTAAACGCAACGTGATAATGTCCCTTAAGATTTTTGTGGGCTCAAGGCTGGTTGAAGATTGGTGCGCTACGGCAGGCTCAACAAGAGCGTACATTGGCCCTGTTGGGCACTTCGGCAGTTTTAGCGGATTGACAGATTTACAATTGGGATTTGACTACCATTCTTATGGATTCTTTACCGGAATCGACCATGCCTTCGAAGATTGGGGAATCGGCGCTGACTTTGACTACCGAGCTATTTCGGGTGATGCGAATGGTTTCACAACGCATCAAGTGCATGGAAGTATCTATAGAGGTTTACGCTTTAAAAGTAGATCGCCAGCATTTGTTTTCTCTGCAATCGGCAATTGGAGTCAGACTCGATTATCTTATCCATACGAGGAAATTTTGCCTGCAACTTCAGCTGTCTTTGGCATGGCAATACGAATACCTTAACCTCGACCATACCGTTGACTTGACAACGATGCAGCAGCAACCTAAAAGAAGAATTTTAGGAGTGATTGCACCTGGTCGCCACACTTTTCTATTGGGGCTCTCGATCTTTTGGCAATTGCTGTTAAACATTTTGAAGCAGAGGCGAGCTACGACTTTCAATGGAATAGCAGCTACATCAGCCACTCAATTTACATAAGTATCGGGGGTTATTTTTAGGGATTTAGCTTAACTTATATTTTGGAGTTGTTATCAACCGGTATTGCTTAGCTTTCTTGCTTTTGTTTTTTGCTGTTCGCTCACTTTCGGGCGCTACTTTCACATGGAATCTCGATGTCGATGGCGTTTGGGCGCTTGGGACGAACTGGACACCAACGGGAATTCCAGGTCAAGTCACGGTCGATACTGTGAACCTCGACGATAGAATGGGGATCACTTCGCCGATTGACATCACGTTGCAAGACAACGCGCTTCAACCATTTTCCCCAATGTTAGACGAAATACGATTTAACGCTACAAACACCCCGTTTATAATCTCGCCATTTGACTTATCTAAAATAAGTTTAAACGATAGGGTCACAGTAGCTCCGCTCAATGATCCTGCAGCTGCACATGTGCTTAATGTGCCGATTACCTTTGATCGTATTTTGGATCTCGACCTTGAAGATAGCGCGCGCCTTTATCTCGGCCCCTTAGCGTCGTTAACTGATGATGATTTTTTTTTCTCTGAAGTGCGAATAAACAAAAAAAATTCTTCGGAGGCAGGGACGGGAAGGTTGATCAACGAAACAACGCTTAATCCTTTTGACGTTCTAGTGTTTTCTGCAACACTAGAAAATAAAGCGGCCGTTACCCCAGGAGAAACTCTTCTTATTGGCCCATTTGTTGAAGGCAACCCAACATTCATCAATAGTGGATTGAATGCCGTAGCAGGAGGTCAACTGGGTAACTTTAGGATGGAGATTTTTGAAGCCACTGTTATCAATAGCGGCACTGGAGCAATTCTAGGCCATTTAGGCGGCAATTCTCTTATGAGTGTTAGAAATTCAACCGTAATTAATAGTGGCTCCAATGCTTTTTTTGGTCCATCGGGATTGAGTGGAGAACTAATAATTCAAGGCACTACAGTCACAAATAATGGGCCAGGAGCTTTCTGTGGATTAAAAGGACCGACTGGAATACTGGATATAAGAGGTAGCACAATCGAGAATATCGGCAATGTCACGCTAGGAATCATGGAAGGAAGGGGGACGGTCATTACCAGAGGAAGTATTCGCAACTTAGAAGGGGCCTTAATTAGCGCAGGACCTGAAGGCTTGTTCCATATTGCAGGCGGCAGCATTGTTAACGATGCGCTGAGTACGTTGGGGTCGGTTGCGGAAAACGTCTCTTTTACAGGGGGGACAGTGGTTAGCGAAGGGAATTTATTTGCTTTTAATTATACGCAAGAAGAAAACGCAACTCTACAACTTAATCTCTCTTCTTTCCCTTCAGTTTACGGTAAGGTCAGTGCAAAAGCGGTTGGATCTATTAATGGCACACTGATCATCGATGCCGCAAATACCACCATTCCATCGAGTGTGGTCATCGACCTGATCACGGCGGAAAAAGGGCTAAACGGTACCTATCATACGATCGAGCTGATCAACTTTCCGTCGACCATCATTCCGACCCTCAACCAGACAGAAACGGCGTTGCAACTGTTTACCGCTCAAGTAATCACACCAGCGCTGATAGGGCCGGTTCCCTTTATCAGCTTCATCTCAACCGTAGAAATTAATTCGCGGGTTGGAAAAAGCCAGTACTTCATTCATCGGCGACTGTTAAGCCAGCAGTACTCAGGAGAAGATAAAGTGGCATTCTTATTTCCGCATTCTAAAGAACTGCTTGCAACCAGTGCCCCGCTTGCAGAACTCAATCAGCCTCAAGTGCAGCGAAAACAAGATCAACTCGCCCAAAGACTTTCCAAAGATGGGTGCAGTGCAGCACCAACAAGAGCATATATTGGTCCTGTCGGCAATATCGGCGATGTTAGTGCGCTAACAGATTTACAATTGGGGTTTGATTACCATTCTTATGGGTTTTTTACCGGAATCGACCATACCTTCGATCATTGGGGAGTTGGCAGCAGCTTTGATTATCGAGCAATTACAGGCGATGCGAACTCCAATCCCGCTAGTTTTAAAATCCATCAGGTACATGGGACGTTGTACGCCGTTTGGGTTGCGCCGCACTTGCCTGGGCTTGCGTTAAATAGCCTTGTTGGGGTGGGTTATGATAGCTACAACATTCGCCGTAGAGCAGGGCCAGATTCCGCTCAGGTAGAAGCGGTAGGGCGCCCGAATGGCATCAAGGCCGATGCTCTAGTCGGGATCGATTACATCTTCTCGCGCAGTCGGTTTCGCAATATGCCAGCGAACTTCACTGCCACTCCTTTTGTGAATCTGCAATTTGATTGGCTCAAAGTAAGCGCTTTTAAAGAGACCGGCGGCAGCATTTACGTTTTAAGAGCAGAAGGACAACACATCTCCTCGCTGCAATCGGCTCTCGGAATCAGACTCGACTATCTAGTTCATACAAGATCAGTTTGTTTGCAACCGCAACTATCTTTAGCATGGCAATGCGAATACCTCAACCTCAATCACACCATTCACTTGGCAACGACTCATTTATCGCGTCCTACAAAAGAGACACTGGGAGTGATCGCACCTGGCCGTCATACTCTTGTTTTGGGCATCGATTTTCTAGTTATTGCTTTTAAGTGTTTCGAAGTAGAGACAAGCTATGATCTTCAGTGGAATAACAGCTACAAAAACCACTCGATTTACGTAGGTATCGGAGGGTATTTTTGAAAATAGTACGGGTCCGTATGCCTGGTGGTATGGGAGGGAAAGCCCGTAAGGGCCTCCCTATCCCAATTTGACTGATGAGCCCGTTGGCCTTTATAAAAAAATTTCATCTTTCTATTAGACTACAAACTCCAAATTCTGCTAAAAGGGGATTTTGGCAACCAAATTTGAGGAGCTCTTCAAATGGCTAAGAAGAAAAAAAAAGCAAAAAAAAATGAGTTTATGATCAAGAAAAGCCTTGTTCAAGAATATATCAGGGGAAAAGGACTTAGAGTTTCTGCTGAAAGCCTTGAAGTTCTTTCGGACCTTGTTTTAGACCTATGCGATGAAGCTATTGAAAGAGCTGAATCAAACAGACGAAAAACAATTCAAAAACAAGACTTTTAATCCGAGGCGCAATAAAATTCGCATTACAGAGGCTCCCCGCAAAATTCCATTTCGAGTGAAGTTCGCGCTTTTGTTCTTGAGAGCTGCTTTTTGTGAATTACCTATCATTAACAGGATATGTCAATTTACAAAAAGCAGCTCTTAAGTCAAAATCATCAAAATTACCTTTGAAAGCGATTTTTGCGCAGGAGCCTCTACAATGAGGTACTTGTAGTTTTAAGAAAGCGAATGACCACAAACTCATTTTCAGGGGGTAGGCGTTCTTTTTGTGTGCCAAAACTCTAATGAGCAAGCGCTCATGCTAAGGCTTACCCAAAGGTTTATGATGCCAAGCCAGTATTCTCTTATTGTACATAGATAAATACTGGTCCCTATTGCATTAGAACAGCTGATCGCAGTAATGCAAATGCAAAAACGCTTACATTTTTTGTGTTTACAGGGAGTTAAAGAGGGGATTTTGCAACAACAACAATGAGTTTTGGCATCAGTTTGAGAAAGCTCATAGGTAACCCTGTGATTAGATGGGTATTTGTAACTGTCAGGCTTGACATGAAGGTCTCTTAATGGGGTCGTAGACATCTTTTTGCTCCTTGGATACAACTTTGGGTAATTGGAAGAGGGTTCACGCAACATTCTATTTGGCGAATTTTGTTCCCAAAGCAATTTTTGCACAGAGATTCGATAAGCCGAAGGCTAGCCCGTATTTCTCACCAGCTCTGGTGAAAGCTTGGAACATCTGTGTTCCCGAATATTCCAAGGGACTCTCTTGGAAATGTTTATGAATATTCCTTGCGAGAGTCACTTGAGATCTCGAAAAAACAGACTGTTCAACCTTTCAGCAGAGCTGGTGAGAAATACGGACTAGAGCTCGCTAGCAATTTTCTTTTTGAGTTTATTCGCATCTTTGGCAAAGTTGCGAATCCCTTCAGCGAGTTTTTCTGTTGCCATTGCGTCTTCGTTAAGCTCCCAGCGAAATACCTGCTCGTCAACAGAGATGCGTTCAATATCAGCTTTTTTTGCCCTATCCTGAGAGAGTTTTTGCTCTACATTTGCTTCTGTTTCACTGAGCTCTTTAAGCAGTTTTGGTGCGATTGTCAACAAATCACAGCCAGCTAGTTCGAGAATTTCACCTGCATTGCGGAAGCTCGCTCCCATAATCTGGGTCTGATAGTCGAACTTCTTATAGTAATGAAAAATTTGAGTGACCGATAAAACTCCTGGATCTTGATCAGCTGGGTAGCTATCGACTTGCTCAGCTTTTTTATACCAATCTAAAATACGCCCAACAAAAGGGGAAATCAATGTAACCTTAGCTTCAGCGCAGGCAATCGCTTGGGCCAAGCTAAACATAAGCGTCATATTGCAGTGAATTTCTTCTTTTTCAAGCTCACGCGCCGCTAAAACCCCCTCCCATGTAGAGGCGAGTTTGATCAAAATGCGCTCGCGCTCAATTCCCGCTTGCTGATACAGTTTGATATATTCATGTGCTTTTTTGATGCTCTTAGCTACATCAAATGAAAGACAAGCATCAACTTCAGTTGAGACGCGGCCGGGAACTGATTTCAGAATTTCAATGCCAAAATTAACAAAAACTTTTGTCATAATCAGTTCGATGGGATCGCTGCCCCCCTTTGCTTTGCCATATTGAATCGCTTCATCAATCAAGTGGCGATACTCTGCAATTTCCGAAGCCTTTAAAATAAGCGAAGGATTTGTCGTTGCATCAGTCGGTTTATACCGCTTAATTTCATCGATTTCACCCGTATCAGCGACAATGGTTGTAAAAGCTTTTAGTTGATCTAGTTGATTCATAGATCTTTCCTCCTTGCTTATCATTTGGTTGCCCACTCTATATTTACTCTCTCTTTAGATAAAAAGGAAGGAGGACCCATGACTAAAGTTTGGTAGTGGCGATGAAACTGATCTGGAAGAAGCATCTGTTTAAAATAGCCACAGCGAATTGTAACGGCAAAGTTTTCCATGAGCGTTTCAATCAAGTGAGTGACCGCTTGCTCTGGTAACCGAAGGCGCTGTCCGCCCTCAAAACGCTCAGCTAGAAAACGCTGATTGCCGCGCTCACTCGAGATGGCAACACCAATGTGTTGTGGGTCTTTTTCATTCATCGGAAAAGAGTAGCGGTTGGCATTGAGATAACCGCGGATAGCATTTCCATAACGCGTAAGTTCCAACTCGATTCCGTTAAAGAGGTTGTCTGCCGAATAGGTTAGCTTGACAAGCTCATAGTCTGGATCATCATTGAGGATAGCTACTTCTTTCCATGGGGATGAAGTAGAGCAGCCAAGAAGAAATGCTCCAGTCAATAATGCTAACATCTTTTGCACTAGGTCCTTTACTTAAGTTAAGAAGATGATCGGGCATCTTTTCCAGTATCAGCTCCAGAGGCAATCAATCCAATTGTCATTGTTGCAAGAGTGGCCAAGACAACTGCAGCTGCCACTTTATAGCGTTTAAGACGCATTTTCTCAGAGTCAAGCTCTGGTGGAGAGTCTAGGTTAGGGGGGTAGTCAGTCACTAAGGGAATAGAGCCATCTTCTGTAGAGGGAGGGCGTTCACGTGTAGGAGCAGCTCGAAGAGATGTTGCGATTAAAACAAAAGAAAGGAACCAAACAAAAAGACGAATAGGTTGAAGTCGCATAGATGGCCTCATGGTAATTTAAGCAAGGAGCTTTGGATGGCTTGGATAGCTAGCAGCTGCCAACAAGCTTCTTGATCGGTAAATGCTCTGGTGAAAGTTTTAACAAAGTTTTGCCAAACATTTTGCTGAAATGGAGAGTTAAAAAAAAGAGCGGCGCCTTTTTTTAAAGCGCCTTTTTGGTAAGTCTCCCACTCTTTGTGGAGCTGCTTGACTTTTTCCTCAAGGATGCTTCTTTTTTTGCGGTCGGCGAGTGATTCAACAACACTTGGAGCCAGTGTTAGTGAGCGAAAGCTCTCGAGAATATCTTTGCGCACGGCGGGAAAATCTTTTTTCAACGCAGTAGCCGTTTGAATCACTGCATGGCCATCGTGAATTGAAATGGCCTGCATGATTCTCAATGGGCCCCACTGACTGGCTTGATCGATTAAGGAAAGGTGAACCTTGCCACTCTTTGTCTTGAGAAAACCGAGCTCGCGATAGCCATGATGGTGGTGGAGGCGATGATTTTTCCGGACAGCTTGAAGGTAAGTTTTTAGCTTTGCCTTGCCTACTTTTTCAATCGTTAAGCTAATCGCTGGCGAAAAAATCTTTTTATGGGATTGGACAAAGCCAATTTTTACCTCTTGATTGAATAGCAACGGATCTGAAACTTGCCATCCAGCTGGCGGTGAGAAAAAAGCAAATGGCGCACCAGTTACGCTGTGGCAAAGGAAAAAGCACCATCCTATCCAAGCCCACTGAATTTTTAATAAACTGCGAACAAGCAATGACAACCTCCTTGTCACTCACAAACTTGGATTTCAAGAAAAAAGCCTACACTCAATGAAACTTACCCCGATCCCGACGAGGTTGATCCGGAAGTACTTTGGCTGATTATGCCAGTTAGAATCGCAATTGCAGCGGCAAGGCCTAATCCCCAGCCAATCATTGACATGCTAACTGTTGTATAAGCAGCCTTATCTGAGCCATAACCAAGTGGTTCACAACTCTCTTCTTGTTCATTGGTTTCATAATCACAAGCATCCAAAGCCTGAGAGGAATAAAGATTAGGATGAAAAAAAGTCACCATACAAAAGAGCGTCAAAAAGCGGGCTACGTTCTTCATAATACCTTAAGTCTTCCGGTTGCCTTTGTTTAAAGTTTGCAAATCTTTTCGAGGTTGGATGCAGCAGATGGTTCAATTTTTCATCAAAAATCTTTTAATAGCAAGAATGTTTTTTAATTGAATCAAGTACAACATAAGCAACTCCTCAATAGATCGAGAAGCCTTTGTTCACCTACTTTATTCAAACCTAAGTTGTGGGCTTTGGTGCAAACACAGATTCAACTGAAAAGAATTCCCCAATTACCGTAAATTGTTCAGTCATTATCGATTTACAGGGGGGGGTAAAGTGACTGATATCTCTGGGTTTGAAGAAAACCCGTTCAAACGGAAACACTTTTCTAAAGATATTATTATCTGGGCAGTTAGATGGTATTGTCAATTCGCGCTTTCATACAGGGATTTGGTCATCATGGCA
>JBCCHO010000083.1:0-8693 GCA_039028715.1 Chlamydiota bacterium
AAAATGTAAAACCGGGTGCTCTTGCCAATCATAATCGCTCTCGTATATCTGGCATCCTTTGAAAAGCTCTTTATTCCCTTTAAAAATGTGTTCCAAAGTGTGAACGAATAGAGATTTGCCAAATCTCCTAGGACGCGACAGAAAATAGTGCTTCCCCTCGTCAATCAACTGTTTAGCGAATAATGTTTTATCAACATAAAGCTGACCTTCTTCAAGGATTTCGACAATGCTTTGTATCCCAATGGGTAACTTCTTCATTAAGTCCTCATTTAATTTGAGGTTGGATTATACCGTATCACCCTCTTTTTGCCTGTTCTTTTCTATCGGCTTCCCCTCGAACCCTCTAAAACGGCAGGATTTGAATTTTTTACTTGTTCCATTTTTCGTAAGCCCTTCTTCATAAGGGTCTTATTCTCCTATTTCCTTAACTATCTCTTGAGTTTCGATATCTTCAACAGGAACGATACCTACTTCTACCTCACCTACTCGCAAAACAAACTTCTCGCCTGCGAAACAAGCTTGCTCCATCGCATGAAAAAGATTTTCACCTGATAGCTCTTTTGTTTCTACAATCTCAACCATTTTTTTCTCCTTCTTTTTTGATTAAAGGCCTAATCCTTTGCCTATCTCTGCTTGATGCTCTATCTGCTTGTGTATTTCTATTTCCCTCGATTGACCTTTGCCTATCTCTGCCATCTCTCTTTGCATTTGGCTTTCGAGATCTTTTGAAGAAGGAATAGAAGGGGCTCCCGTTTTTAGAGAACGTTCGCAGACATCCGCTAGCACTCGATGCTTGGCGCACTCCCATGCTCCTGTATCGTTTCTAGAAAGACAAAGGGTTTTGCCAGCTTCAGCAATTGCCGCTTTCATGGAAAGAATCTCGGAGAGTTGTGGATCTCGATTGTGGCCCAGCTTAAAAAACGTGCACTGGCGAGCCAAGTCCTTTTGGAGATCCCCACTTGCATTGATGTGCGGATCTTCTCCCAATTTTTTTTCAAAAAATTTTTCCTCTTTAAGGATTCTATTCAATTCTTCCGCTTCTCGCATCAAAAATTTCTCTTTTCCAAAGTTAGTTTTTCCTATAAACGACTCGTTCTCGTAACCTTCCCTTTTGCTTTCCAAAAACCTTGCGCTGAGATCGGAAAGAGCTAGACGCTCTCCGAAATCTTTTCCTCGGCCCGCTGAAAGATACTCAAAGCGGTCTTGAAGCTCGGAAATTTTAAACCCCCATGAAATTTCCCTCTTCTCTTCTTTTGAAAGATTTTGGGGCCACTTGTCAGCTAGATCCCATCCCTTTGGGAATTTTGAATGAAGGACATGAGAATCAACAGTATAAACATCTTGTTTTTGGATTTTCACCTTGAAAAGCTCTTTTTCAACAAGCTTGCCCGCAGCTTTACCCGCTTCATCATTATCAGGCCAAATCAAAACTTTTTCTCGCCCAGCTAACGGACTCCAATCGGTTTTGGTTACCGATCGCGCCCCACCTGACCAAGACACAGCAACAAAATCTTCTCTCCCAATTTGTTCAAGAACTTTGGGGGCCGCATCTGCTGTTTTCTCTCCTTCAACAACGACAACAGGCGCATTAGGATGCTGCTTCAGCTGGTGCAAATTATAAAGGGAACGCTTTTCATGGCCAAAGTCATACCCCTTCATGCGCCAAAATGGCTTGTTTTCTTCCCCTTCGCGATGCCCAAAACTGAGGGGAATAACCCTCTTATCGCCGTTTTTGTCCTCCATCCGAATGGAATAATAGATCAGGTTGCCGTCTGCATCCCTGTAGGGATGCCTTGCAACCTCCGCAAACCCGTCTTTCGAAGCTCTACGCCCTGGAGCAGGAACGTTAGGATCTGGACGGAGACTGACCCATTTTTCTTCTTTTTCAGGAGAGGCATATAGGGTTGTTTTCTCTTGCCGCGTCACGCGCGTCGCAGTTGGGAAACCTCCAAGAGTGTCCTTTACCCAGTTGATCGCTCCCCTTGTATCGGTTCCCATTTCTTTTTGCACAAGCTTGAGCAGACCACCCCCTTCTTGGGTTTCATAGTCGAAGAAATAGCCATCTTTCTTGACTGAGAGCGATCCCTTCTCTCCGAACCGCCACTCTTTTGGCGAAGAGGATTTTGCCCCTTCAGGGAACAGCTTCTCGACAATCTGCTCTGTATTGCGAGCCAGAAAAGCGCCGAACTCTCTAGGGTCGGAAACAAACTGCTTCTCTTGCAGCTTGTCTTGGATCTCTTCGTGCTTGCTCGCCTGAACCTGAATAAAATGGGTGGCTTTCTCCCCATAGGCAGGAGCTAAATTCTTGCCAAAGAAATTCCGCGCTTCAAACGCCGCTCTGTTCCTGTTTGCACACGCAGTATTAAACTGTTGGAAATGGGCGCATTTTCTAACGTCCCCATTGGAAACGGCTTTTCTTTCCTCTCCTAAAATTTTCCCAAGTCTTCCCGCTTCTTTGTACCAACGGGAATATTCAGCTCTGATCGTTTTTTCTTTTGTTTCTTCATTTTCTTCCATTTCGACCTTCCTTTGAGCGATTCCTAGCTCTTGTTGTGTGTTTAAGAATCTCTCTGCTGCGGGTTCGAATATGGGCTTTTCAGCAACCTCCTTTTGACACGCCTTTTCGAAAAAGTAAGAATCTTTTTCGCTAAATATTTTTTGTTTCTCCTCTTCAGAAAGAAGCCCGTTTAACAGCGTGGCTGCATTGCTCCTTTCTTCATCGGCATTTTTGTATTCTTCCGAATCTTTGTTCTTCCAAAGTCTTGCGCAAGCTTGATTTTTCTCTTCGTAGTCTGCTATGCGCTCTTGTTTCTCAAACCCAAGGGTTGCCTTGAAAATTTCTTGCTGAGCTTCTTCTTCAAAGTGCTTTTGGCCTTCTTTCTCAATCTTTTTAAGAAGGTTAGCGGCAACTCCTTGTCTTGCTTTTTCTGCTTCAACACAAAGCTCAAAATCTTGCGATTCCCCTAGCTTCTTGCCTTGAGCCAGCGCTTCTACAGTACAGGCTCTCTTTAGCTGCAACGCTAAAACAGAAACCTCTTCGTACTCCTTTATTGCCTCTACTGTTTCCGCGGAAAACTCTTTTTCACTTTCTTCTGCTCGAAAATCGGATAGCTCGAACTTGCGTTCGAA
The DNA here is from genome assembly GCA_039028715.1 of Chlamydiota bacterium. GTDB lineage: Bacteria > Chlamydiota > Chlamydiia > Chlamydiales > Simkaniaceae > JBCCHO01. The sequence continues at coordinate 3,130 of JBCCHO010000083.1, forward strand.
GTGAGCGGTCTGATAGCCAATTTGAGAAACAAAACGCTCTTCTAATACCTCTTCAACAAAATGGTATCTACTTTCTATCTGTACCAAACAGGAGATAGCGTAGCCTTCTCTTTTCACAAACTCTTTTTCCAAATCTTTGTAGGACTTGCAGCTTTTGAAGTCTGTTGTCCCTACAGCTGCGGCTTGCCACGCAATCTCCCGTCTAAGCACCCCTATTTTATTGAGACAATGACGGTAGGAATTTTCCGATTCTTTAAGGGGCTGTTCTTCGGTTTTAAATCCCTCTTTGAAGAGGGTAGTAGAAGGCTTTGTTGCCTTGAGGAAGCCCTCAACTGCGTTTTTAAGGGGGTCTATTCCCTTTAAGGTAAGTTTGGACTCTGTAGCTTCCGATAGGTTAGAAACACCGAAAATAGCTTCCTGTGTGGTTTTCCCTTCCCGCTCTAACAAGGATGCGTACGCATACCAGTTACCCTCAAAAGCGATTTGTCTCCCCTCAGCAAAGCCCTTCGTATCCTCTTCCCTCATTTCGAGAATCATAGCCTCAGCTTTGGAATATTTCAGAATTCTCCTCGAATCGAAGTAGTTATTTTCCCAGGCTTTGTTTAGGGCGGTTTTCTCCCCCTTTCGAAAGAAATCTTTCGGAGTGAACGAGTCGGTAAATTTTTCATCGGCCTTTTTAAAGGTTTTCTCTACGTCGGCTCCCCACTCTTGAGTTATTGATAGCTTTTGATAAGCGGCTCCCTCTACAAAAACTTTTCCGATGGTGTATTTCTCTTGATACGCGCCTATCATTTCACCAAAAGATTCTAGCTCGCTCGGGGGAACGTCTTTTTGCTTGGCTTCGATTTCAACAGCAAGTCTTAAGTTAGACGCTTTTTCTGAAACTGAGAAAAATCGATCATAGAAACTATCCAACGCTTCGTTATCGATCTCTTTTAGCAGTTCTTCTTTCAGGAACGGTTTTTGTGTTCCCAGCTCGGATAGTTTAGAAGAAATAGCTGCGATATCAACTGAAGGAGAAGTTTTGAATATTTGGCGGTTCTTGTAGCTGTAAAGTTCTTCGTTGTTCTGAAGATCTTTGACTCCTTGAACACGCTCGCTCAACTTGCCCCTAACTTTGTCCGTAAGTGAAAGAAAATGTCCTTTCAACTTGGTTTTGAAAGCGTCGCCTGTCTTGAGCTCGGATAGCTCTTGCTCTCTTGCAGCTTGGGCTTTTTCTCTTTCTATTTCGTCGGTGTGGGTGTGCTCACAGGTGGTGATCTTTTCCCCTGACCTATTTGCTTGGAGCTTTAGTTCCGCTAAGCAGGTCGCCTCGGTTTTTGCTATGTAATACTTGCAATCTTGGGTGTGGCGAGACATACCAACATAAAGCATCTCTTTGTTGAGGTGGGGCGCATGGAGAAAATAGGTTTTCTCCCAAGTTCCCCCTTGAGAAAGGTTGGCATTTGTTGCATATCCTAGGTGGAACGATTTGTATTTAGCTGGGTTGAAGTTCACAATGCGTGTTTTTTTTCCGCTCCCGCTAATCGCAACGGCTATTTCATTTCTGCTTGCTGCAACAATCGATCCCCGCATTCCGTTCAGCACTCCGATTTTGTTGTCGTTCCCTCTAAAACAGACAAGGTCTCCCTTGCTAACTTGGAAGGTTCCGTATCCCGTATGACACTCTACGTTTTCATCTCCAATCATTCCCCAGTCTTTTCGCGTCTCGCGGATAAGAGAGTTCAAAATTCTTGTCTCAGCATTTGTTCCCGTAACGATGATCGTTTTCTCAATGGGTGGGCACTCTCCTTGCTCTGGCTTGTTTTCTTTTGCCCAGTCTGTCGCAAGGGCTTCAATGGCCTGGGATTTGGTTTCCGACCATTTGATCGCCTCTTTGGCCGTCAAACGGTCAAGCGCATAGTCGGTATTTCCCTTAGCAAGCGCTTTGACAATTTCTAAATCTTCTTTGTCTTTTTGGCGCTGGATTTCTACTAGTTTGAACGAGGGAAAGCGCTTAGAAAGAGCTGTGAACATTCCGCCTCTTTGAATCGCTGCAAGTTGGGCTGAATCTCCTGAAAGAATGACTTTTGCATTGTATTTCTGAGCTGTTTTCAAAAACTCAAGCAGCAGCTCGTTACCCAATTTTCCCGCCTCATCAAGAATCCAAACCTCTCTCTTCTCGGGGGTGAGCTTGTCGTACTTGTTCACTTTGAAGAGAAATTGGTGGATGTTTTGGACATCGGTAATTCCTTTGGCCCTTAAAGCTTCTGCTGCGCCGTTGTCGGCTCCAAGTGCGCGAACAGTGACCCCAGACATCCAATAGACGGTGTCTAGCGCCTTTAACACGTAGCTCTTACCCGTTCCTGCATACCCGTGCAAAACAGAAATTCCAGAACCCTTCAAGATGTAAGAGTAGGCTTTCTTTTGCTCGGAGTTGAGACCGTGAGAAAACTTTTCTACAATGGGATCAGAAATTTTGTGGGTTCTGTTTTGGTTTACACGCTCGGCAATGCGCAGGATCTTTTTTTCTTCTTCGATGGTTTCTCTAGTCGAGAATAGAGCTAGAGGTTTGTGGGTAGCTTTGTCTCGAAGCTGGATGAGATCAGGGAGCTTCCAGAAGTTTTCCCTGACGTGTTCGACATGGCTTTTCGGGGTATGTTTATTGATGTATCTTTCAACATCTTCCTCGGTAAAGATGCTTTGTCTTTTCGAAATAGCAATTAGGATGTTCTCTGGGTTTTTAGCGAGCTCTGTATTGAGTTCGGCCCTTTCCTTGTTGACCGCCAATAGCTCAGAACATTCACCCCTCATCCTGACAGGGCCTAAATGTTTTTGAGGGATGAGGTTAGGAGGGTCAACCCTCAAAGAACGTCCTTTTGATTTGAAATAAGCGTTTTGATGATCTGACCAAAGATTAAACCAATTAGGGCCAGAAACCACAACGCCGTTTCTAATCTGCGGCATTAGTTCTCTTGGCTTGTGTTTTTCAAACCCCTTGCCATCTTCTTTGAACCTTCTTGTTGTGATAATAAGATGTGCGTGCCAGTTGCTCAAAGAGATATCAAACTTTTTTAGTTCTTCTTCTGCTAACTTGATTACTACTCGCTTCCCATTTTGATTAACTACAAGCGAAAATTCCCCTTGCCCATTCTCAATAAGCTCTCCAGACAATCCTTCTTTATTTCCAGATTCTTTAGCTTTTGCATTAGGAAAGTGGATAGCAATTTCAGCACCAAAATTTTTATCGACAAAATGCTCCTTCGTAAAAGATCTGAGCATTTCTATTTTTTCTTCTAGGGTGACTTCCTCATCGTCTGGTAAGGCAAGAACCATCTCAATTCCTACCTGAGAGTTTTTTCTTGTTTCCGCTCTTTCTACCGCATTCCAAAGCACCTCTGAGACAAAAAAATTTTCATCAACGTGTTCTGGCAACATAATCGCACTATAAGCTGGCGCTTTCTGATGAGAGAAATCATAAGTCTTGGGATCAAGTGCGCAGTTTCCTTCAAAATGCAAGCAGCTACGAGAAATATATGCCACTTTTTGGACAACATTCCTACCTGCTGATCTTTGTACAAATCTAATACCTGCTGATCCGTTAGCCATCACTTTTGTCTCTTTTTTCTATTTTCTTTATCGTAAAATTTTCCTAAGAAAATCGCAACAGCAAACTTTAGTTTGCATTGTGCGTCTGCTGTTCTTATGAAGAGCCATCAGATACGGATAAGTCTCCTAAAATCCTAACTAATAATTAACTGTCAGTTATAAAACTCCTCTAAAGAGAGGTAGGGAGGTGATCAGCTATATTTGCCAATAGCAAAAAAATGAAAAGTTAGTTAACCTAATAGAAAACAAAGGGGTGTCATATATGACTACTACGACAGAAGAAAAAAGGAAGAAGATCGCTTTGAAAAAAGCGAGACTTGCCATGCAAGAACAACTACTAAAAGAAAAAGAGCGCAAACAAAGAACAAAAAGTCTGATTAAGCTTGGAGCTTTGATTGCTAAAGCAAAGTTAGACTCATTCGAAAAAGAGGAGATTTTAGGAGCGCTTTTAGAAATAAAAGAGAAATCTGAAGACAAGGAGATGCTTGCAAAATGGAAAGAAAAAGGAACCGCAATTTTTGAAAGCGAAAAAGAAAAATCTGGCCAGGCAATAATTATTAGATTTCCAGAAGCCCCATCAACTATGGTCAGAAAAAAACTAAAAGATAACAAATTCCGCTGGAATGCCTGGAGAAAAGAGTGGCAAGGGAGAGGAAATAGAGAAGAGCTAGAAAAACTCTTTGAGAATGATCATGCTCAAATAGAAAGTGTGGAAGACTAGGAAAAAAGAAGAAAGAGGCAAAAGAAAAAATAGATGTCGAGATAAAATCAAAGTTTCTTTTTCTTGACTCCTTTATTTTTTCAGAGCCTGTCAAAAACGCTAAAAAAATGTGTAATTTTTTTCAAAAAGTTGCATTTTTCTCTATGAGAATTTAAAAAATTTTGTTATATTTTGAAGAAAGAAAGGGGAACAAAAAGACAAAAAAAACGCCCTCAGCGCGATCTACGAAATCGCAAAGAGAGCTAACCAAAACACAACAACGAATGAGGTTGTCATGTCTCAGCTTTCTACAGCATATCAAGAACAAGAAAAAAATCAAGACTCAAAAAAACAACAACTTTTCGACGCTTGCACAGTCGATTATTCCAAACTCGAAAATCGAAAGTTAGCTCGATGGCTTGCAGGAGGAGATTTCGTCGCCTCTATTGGAGAACTTTGGGCTTTGGGATGTCGGCTAGAGGATCTTAGAAAAAAAGATCTTGCCTTCGCTGAAGGACTCGAAGAAGAAGCGAAGAGGATAGCCAAAGGCAAAAAAGGGAAATGCGATAGTTGCACCGATTATTTGCTTTTGGGCGCGGCGGAATACAATACTCTTTTGGCGAAGCAGAGTAGATACGAAGAGTACCATTCTCAAAATCTCCATATGAACGAGTTTGAGGACGAGGAGCCTTATGAGTCAGCAAGGCATTCTTTTCAGCAGTACGACCAAGACGGGGATTTGGGAATTATCTTCGATCCTTGCGAAATCTTCGCCGATGAGCCAGAGCAAAAATACATAGAAGACGATTTCGGCGACCAGCTCCCTCTCGTTTCCTACAAATGGTACAGAGAAGATCGAGGTCAACAAGATCTCTGGGGGTGCTGTCAAGATCTTTTCAGTTGGTTTTTCCAAAAAAAACTAGACGACATGTTCCCTTCTCATAGCCCAGATTACCTCGACATTAAAGAGATTTTAGAAGGTTTCTACTTTGGGGAGCTTTCTAGGGAAGACAAAGCAAAAGCCGCTTGTCTCCTTTTTGGACTTTAAGACAACCGCAACAGGGGGTCTCTTTCCTGAGATCCCTGAATTCAAAAACTATTCCAAGTCAAAACAAAAAAAGAGAGATTAACCTATGGAAACACAAGCCTATTTTGAGAAATTTCTAACTAAATGCCAGGAAAAGAACGTCTTCCTTCCAAAAGACCCACTTAAGGGCCCTTTAGTATCGAGGTTCTTGAAACAAATCATCGAGTGTTACTTCACTTACAACGATTT
>JBCCHO010000084.1:0-8580 GCA_039028715.1 Chlamydiota bacterium
AAATTTGGAGCATCTGTTTTCCGAGATTCCAAGGAGCTCTTTTGGAAATGGTTACAACCATTCCCTGCAAGATCTCCTTGAAATCTCGAAAAACATCTTGCTCAACTTTTTAGCAGAGCTTGTGAGAAATACGGGCTAGCGAACTCATTCAAAACCCCTGACCTCAGACCAGGAAAAAATACTTGTTTTCTGCGATAATGTAATTTATTACAAGAAACAGAACATCACAAACGCCCTTAAAAGGCCAAAAAAGTATTTCGAATCTTAATGGATATAAGATTGACAACAACTATGCACAATGTTCTTCTTTTGTTTTTATTCTTCGCAATTTCTAGTCCTGCTGATGAAATTCAATCTAAAGCCTTGATCACTACTCAATCCGTTATTGTCGTCGGAAACTTTGAAACTGCTCATCAAGATAAACAATCCTTTGCTCAAAAGGTGAACTTTATCAACCTTGAAGTTCCCGGAAATGCTCTTCGCCTAAAAAGAAAGCTCTCTGAAACGCTGATCGGCCAGCCGATCAATGCAACAACAATTGCAGCTGGGAAAAAAACCATCCAAGACTTTTACCGCGATCAAGGACGCCCACTAACCTCCGTGCATGTTCCAGAGCAAAAAATCACCCACGGAACGCTCCGGTTTCTAGTGATCGAAAGCCATATTGAAGCCATCAAGTATCAGGGCAATCACTGGTTCTCTACAAAACAACTTCAGAAAAATATTCAACAAAAAGAAGCCACCCCTTTTAACGCTAACCAAGTGCAAAAAGATCTCATTTGGCTTAACCGCAGCCCTTTTCGGGAAACAGCGCTGATTTTAGCTCCTGGAACACGAGAAAATACGACAGAGCTAACCTTTGTTTCAAAAGATCAAAGACCCTATCGCTTGTTCATCGGTACTGATAATACCGGGTATAGGACAACCGGCCGCGAACGCCTTTTTACCGGGGTTCACCTAGGCAATTTGTTTTCCCTTGATCACCGTCTATCCTATCGCTATACAGTGAGCACTGAATTTGGGCGTTTTTTCGCCCACACAGGTCAATATGTGATCCCTCTTCCTTGGCGTCATTTGCTAGAATTTTACGGCGGCTATTCGGGAATCCACGCTTTGATACTAGGAAGTCAAATGGCAAGCCGCGGAAAAGCTTGGCAAGCAAGTATGCGTTATACAATTCCTTTAACCCCTAAGGGGGCGTATAATCACGAGATCAAATGGGGTATCGACTATAAAAGCACCGATGTGAATCTCGTCTTAGGCGCTGTCCCTATCTTGGGTGATCGCACTGTGATTACCCAATTCATGCTCGGGTACTATGGAAGCATTGAAATGTCTATTGCAGATCTTTCATTTGAAGCTGAAGGGTTTGTTGCTCCTGGCGATATTTTTCACGGACAAAGTGCGGCAGACTTTTCAAGTCTACGACCAAAAGCAAAAAGTCGCTACGGTTACCTGCGCGGTAGTTGTACTCCCTTATTCCATTTACCTGCATCGCTCCAACTTGTCTTAAAATCCGCAGCCCAAGTCACAAATCGCAATTTACTTTCTAGCGAACAGTTTGGCCTTGGGGGGCTTTATACCGTAAGAGGCTATGACGAACGCATTCTTAATACTGATAACGGCTTATTATTATCAGCCGAGCTGCGCAGCCCTCCGTTAAAACCACTGACTAGACATGCTAAGCAACCCCCTTTAGAGCTACTCCAGTTCCTCGCTTTTATTGACTATGGGCTTGGCGTGAACCACAATACACTTGCGTATGAAAGAGATTATCGTTATTTGTTAGGAGTAGGTCTAGGTGTTTGCTACTACTATAGCTATCACGTAAGTGCAAGAGTCAATCTTGGTTATCCTTTGCATCGTCATATCGCACCTAACATTAAGCAACCGCCAGGGGTCAGGTTGAATTTTTCGGCTATCATCAGTTTTTAGAGCAAGAATAGAGATGACAGTGAAAAGAAAAACGAGAAGAGCACCGTTTATTTTCTTTCTTTTTATTCCTGTTTTCTTTCCATTCGTGCTGCAAAGTCAGCCCTCTATCCCCTCTGTGATTGAGGGGTCGGCTATTTTTGATCACCAAGGTCAGCTTTTTACCATCACAACAGATGGGATGAAAACCATTATCGATTGGGAAGGGTTTTCCATTTCTAGCGGAGAAACCACCCACTTTGACCAACCCAGCTTTGATGCAATTACCCTAAATAGAGTCACTTCTCAAGAAACTAGCGCAATCTTGGGCTCGCTCACCTCTAACGGCTCACTCTATCTCATCAATCCCAATGGAATCGTCATTGGCGAAAGTGGTGTCATTGATGTTAATGGCCTTGTTGCCTCGACACTTGACATCTCCAATAACGAGTTTTTAACAGGAGGAACGATTCTTTTTTCTGGAAATTCCGAAGCATCGATTGAAAACTCGGGGCTTATTGAGGGACGCGACTATGGAGTCATTCTTCTCGGTCGTTACCTGATCAACCGAGGGGATATTGCCGCTTTAACGGGGCGAGTAGAATTGGGAGCGGGAAGTTCAGTTTGGCTCAACACCGACCAGGGAAATATTTTTATCGAACCTGAGATCCCAACGCAAATAAGCGGCACTGGAATTGAAAACTCGGGTGATATTCGAGCAGCTTATGTCGATTTGCGTGCTGATGGAAGTCTTTATACTCTTGCCATCCATCATAGCGGACAGATCGACGCCACAGCTTCCATGGAGCTTAATGGCGAAGTTTACCTCGTCGCCTCAGGCGGAACAACAGTAGTCGACGGGGAAGGAACCATCACCTCGATGGGGCAAGATGGAACGAATGGTTCGATCGAAGTCCTTGGAAACACAGTGTCTCTTCTCGATCAAGCCAACTTGATTATCGAAAATGCGTTTGGCGGCGGCCACATTTTTGTTGGCGGAAGTCTTGGTGGAGCAGACGAAAGCATCCCCAATGCCGCAACAACAACTGTTGGCCCTGAAGCCAATATCCAAGCAAGTGGTGGCCAGATAGGCAATGGTGGAGAGGTCTCAATTTTCGGGACAACACTTGCTGAATTCCAAGGATCCATCAAAGCAACTGGAGGTACAATCCAAGGAAATGGGGGTTACGTCGAAATTTCCAAACAGCCTGTTTTCAATGGAACAGTCGATACAACTGCGTCAAATGGAATAGTAGGAACGCTTGTTTTTGATCCGACAGATATTACCATTTCAGGGGCAGCTACATCGGGGGGATCTTTTGATGGCGGAAGCCCAACAAATACCTTTTCCGGTACGGCTGGGACGGCAACACTTAATAATGCCAACTTAAATACAGCTCTGCAAACAAACAACGTTGTTGTCACCACCTCATCGATCTTTGGCGGAACGGGAAATATCACCATTGCAGCAGCAACTAACCTGACGGTGCCAGCAGCTCGCACGCTCACTTTAAATGCAGACAATAACATCGTGGTTTCGTCATCTCTAACAATGACAGATTTAGGGGTAGGAACCTCCTCTCTTATTTTCACAGCGGGAAATAATATTACTCTCAATAGCACAGTGACTGGAACAAACCTGGCTTCAATTGATATGACTGCAGGGGCAACACTTGATCTCGACAGCACCTTGAGTGCGAGCAACGCCACTGTAACTTTAGCAGCAACCAATCTTACAAGCACTGGTGGTGGCACAAATACAATCACTGCTGGTCAATGCAACTTAACAGCAAGCAATGACATTACAATTACAAACGATATCAACTTCACAGGAAATGGGTCGGGATCGTCGCTTGACATCACAGCGGGAAACCTATTCAATCACAACAACACGATGCGCTTTGCTGATTGGGAAAGTGTTTCCCTAAATACGCCAAATAACAACTATGTGATTGATAACGGCATCACAACAACGAATGTCACAACCGTAGCGATCACTTCAGGACAAGATTTGATCAATCAAGGAGGAACGAACCTTTTTAATGATGTGACAAGTCAAACAACTGCGCTCACAATGACAGCAACCAATGATATCGTCATCAACTCGCAGCTAGATATTAACAACTTTCTTTCTGCTACCCTCAATGCGGGAAATGATTTTACCTTAAATAGCGACTTTGAACCAGACAACACAACAACAGTTACGGTTACTACCGGCAATGACATCGACATGACTAATAGTTCTGCTGATGTGATCGCTAGCAATGCGACAACCCTTTCTTTTTTAGCAACCAACAATTTTACATCAGGCGAACCCTTTGTTTTAACAAATATTGGGACATTAGATATTACAGCAACTACCGGCAATGTAGATATTGGATCTGGAACAACTTTTTCCCTAACCGGAGTCGATCAAGTCAATCTCAATGCAACAACAAATGATCTGAATATCAACCAAGTTGTTCTTGTTAACAATAGCACGGGAAACATTCTGCTTTCAGCAGGGAATGATATCAATATCGGTTCTTCAACTGCCACATCACCCTCTATAGTCGGAACACGCACAGGAACCGTTGCAGTCCTTGCTAGTAGAGATCTTAATGTCATTGGCGGAGGGTCATCAGATCGAGCTCAGATCGGGTTTTCTTTAGGATCAAGTGTCAATAGTGATATCGAATTAACGATTGGACGTGATATCAATGTCACAGCCGGTAATAACAGCAACGCTGTTGCTCTGATTGGTCATGGCTTTTCAAATATCGATGGAAATTATAACGGGGACATTATCTTTCACTCTGTTGGGGGCGATGTGACACTATCTGGAGACACCGGAACATTAGGATCGATCAAGTATGCGCAAATTGGGCACGCTCGTGGTGGCGGATCGAATACGGTGACTTTTTCTGGTGATATTAGAGGGTCAACACCTGGATCTTTTGCTGTAATTGATGGCACCCTCCAACTCAACGGGGGAGCAGATGCCGAAAGCTATGCCCTATTTGGTCACGGAGGCCAAGACAGCAATGGCAATGAATCTTATTCTGGTGCTATCCGCGTTCAAGCAAATGCCATCGAACTGATAGGTGGAACAAGTTCAGATTGCGAAGCAGCGATAGGTTTTTTCGTAACGGCGCAAACAGGAGGCTCAAACCCAGTGACCATTGGCCCAACAGCCACTGCCGAAGTCATTAGTGACACTGATTTAACGATGACGGGAAATAGCAACGGCATTGTTTCAATTGGCGGAAGAGTTCTCAACACTGCTGCTCACCCCGCTTCAATCTCGCTCGATCTTGTCCGCGTGGAAACTGGTGGCAACCTGACAATGACAAGTGGGACAGGAGCTGAAACAGACGCCACGATCGGAGCGCTGACTGAAAATGGAATAGGAGCAGTCACAAACCTTGCTATCGAAAGCCAAGGACAATTAGCTCTTAATGCGGGGGCAGGAGCTGCAGCGCAAATCATGAATGGCAGTGGAGCTGTAACAGCAGTGACAATAACGACTGTCGAGGCAGCTGGAGATATCACTTTTGCTGTAACAGGAACATTTGCCGCTAAAATTGAAGCTGTAACCGGAACACTAACGACTCTAGCAGGCGGAACTTTGACATTGCCAAATCTGACATCGATTACCAACCAAGGGGGATCAGATGGAACGTTGAGCGTAACAGCTGGAGAAATGGTCGTTCAAAACGGTGGGTTAATTGCAAACAGCGGTTTGGGGGCAACAAAAGCGGAAACGACCCAAGGAGGTTTTTTTCTTTTTGATTCGAGTACAATTACCTCTATCGGCAACCTAACGTGCAAAGCAGCAACCGACTTTAGCCTGCTTAATGACGCCTCGTGTCAAGTAACAGGAGGAGAGCTTTCAGTGATAGCAGAGGAATCAATCTCTATCATAGGAGCGACAAGCGGTCCTTCTTTTTGCGCATCAACGGGAGAAGCAACCTATACCGCTGGGACTGATATATTCTTGCAAGGTACAGCTCTGGCTTCAGAAGGGTACATCCAAAACGATGCAGGAAACTTGACGTTAACAGCAGGTGAAAACCTAGAAGTTCACCCTTTTGGCAGAGCTGAGACGCTAGGCACAGGAACCTTAACCCTTATTGCTGACAACCAAGCGCCAACAGCTCCAGCTATCGGGACCGGTTCTTTTCGCCTATCTAGTCTTGGAACCGTCGCAACAGGTGGGGGAGCCTTACGCATCTTTACCGCTTTACGCAGTCAAAACAGCATTGTGGGGACAGGGAATTTAAATGGGGCGACATTCACCCCAGGTCCGCTCTTTGTCAACACAGCAACAGAGCAATGGAACACCTATTTTCCAAGTTCTTTTGGTGGCGTTCCTTTTACCATTTTCTACAAAAATAGCGCACCCACGGCTGAGACAATTCCCTCAATAGAAAACCTGTTGGCAATTGATGGCAATTTATTGACGCCATTTTTTGAATTGTTTTACCTGCTAGATAACACTCCGATCGATCCTGTTGTCGCTTGGCTTTACAAATTACCTGTCGATGACAATCTTCTTTGTGCTGAAAAAGAAAATAGATCTTTCTGTTCAGTTTCTCCTATTGCTATCAAAAAGCTCCCACCTTATACAAAAAAATTAAGCTTGCTGGGCCCATAAGATGAGATCGATTTTCTGCTTTCGGGTGGGTGATGGATTTTGTCTTTTTCTCCTCAAAGCACTTTTCAAACAAGCTCTAAGAAAACCCAATGCTTTCTATTTTGAAGTACCCAATGTGGCATGACCTGCTTGACCGCCGCTTTCATGATAATAACTACTCGCACGTGACGCCCCTTCTACAGCCTTAACTGCAATATCCTGCACTTGCTTACTTGAGTCGTGAATCCGCTTGCTAAGTTGATCAATTTGTTTCTCTTGTTAATGAAAAATGCTTCAATTTTGTTCCTCCCGAAGTAGTCCTTGCTAAAAAATATGATCGAGACGGGCATAAAGTGACGCTATTTGATAGCGTGGTCTTGAATACGGGCTAGAATCTTAGGCTGATAGTTTACACAACTTGGCAATACATCTCACCGAAAAAAACCACTGAATGATGATCTGCAAAGGCAAAATATGGAGAGAGGCTCATCTAAGAAGGGCGGAATTCTTGGGTGAGCTTTTCTCGTGGAGAAAACAGCATCCCTTTCCAATCAGAGATATTCCGAGATTCAGAGCTAAAATTAACCCCGATCACTAAAGTCGGCTTATCCTGGCTTAAGAACCTTTCTCGGTACTTCTTCCTCTCGGCTTGACTTAAGGCGATGTCTGCGTTTTGATCGAGCTTCAGTTCAAAAATGCAAATCACTTTATTCATTTCACAAGCAAGATCGATCCTGCCAATATTGGTTGCCATCTCAGTAACTGTTGTCATCCCCGACTTCTCTAAAAAAGTGAAGAAAACAGCTTGGTAAAAACCTTCTTTGGCATCCGCAAAGGCGTGATAGCTGATTTTTGCAAAATGCGCATTGATTGTTTGGAAAAAGCAGTCCAAATCATAGGTTTCAATAGCATGCTGAAGTTTTTCAGATTCTCTGATCACAATGAGCGGGCTGATTTTTGCAAAATCTTTGAGAAGAGTATTGAAAAAAGCTTCTTGGACTTCTCTGTTCGGGAAATCAAGCGTGTAAGAATTTTCTTCCTCTTTGTGGTTAATAATTGTCAAATAACCTGTTTGAAACATCAGGGGGACAAGATCAATATCATCTAACTGGTTGATATCGGACAATTCGCTCTTTAAAGCCTCTGCTCCTTTAAGTGGTATGACGGATTGAGGGCGACTTTTCACTTGCTCAATGAGGAAAGAAGGAGTTCCTGTGCTGTACCAATAGCTTTGAGGTTTTTTCGATTTGAAAAAGCGAAGCGTCGAGAAGGGGTTGTAAACCGCAGAAGCTTCTTCACAAAAGGAATAACCGTTGTACCATTCTCGTATTTCTTCTAAGATTCTTTGCTCATTCATTCCTCTTGTTTTTGCTGCACTCTTAAGATGCTCGCTAAAGTCTCTTTTGACTTCTTGCTCAGTGTAGCCCATCAAGGCCCCGTACTCAGGTTCCATTGTGATGTCGGTTAGGTTGTTAAGGCCTGAGAAGATGGAAACCTGGGAGAACTTGCTTACACCAGTAAAAAAGGTGAATTTCAAATGCTGATCAAGACTTTTAAGCGTTCCAAAAAAGTCGCGCATGAGGTCGCGGTTTTGTTTCGCAACATCGAGATTATGTAAGTTGTTGATGATCGGTTTGTCGTATTCGTCAACCAACACAACGACTTTATTTTGTTTCGCAAGAGCGACAATAAGAGTCTCAAGCCCTTCTTGCAAGGTAGGCGCTTCAACTGGAATATTCAGCGATGATCCTATAGACTGAAGTTTTCTTTTTAGTGAGTCTTTGAACTCAATTGGATTTCTATTTTCTATGGAAGAGAAATCAAAATGTAAGACGGGGTACTCTTGCCAATCGTAATTACTTGCATATATGTAACATTCCTTAAAAAGCTCTTTGTTTCCCTTAAAAATGTGTTCCAACGTGTTAACGAATAGGGATTTGCCAAATCTCCTAGGGCGCGACAGAAAATAGTGCTTCCCTTCGTCAATTAATTGTTTAGCAAATAATGTTTTATCGACGTAAAGTTGCCTCTCTTCAAGTATTTCAACAATGCTC
>JBCCHO010000085.1:0-8564 GCA_039028715.1 Chlamydiota bacterium
CCCAAGTTGTGTCTGATGGCTCTGTACACGACAAAAACCTCCCACTAGGGGTGAGCAAAGACAAAGACTTTGCCAAACGCTTTTTTCCTCCTCATCCATAGCGCTTTGGCTATGAATTCGTCTTTCAAAAAGGTTTTGCTTTGTCTTTGCTCACCCCTAGTGGGAGGTTTTTGTCGTGTACAGAGCCATCAGACACAACTTGGGTCTTAAGAAGGGTCTTGGATTAAATCACACCGAGCAAAGTGAGTTTTCCCATCTTCTGAGTGCAAAAAAAAGAATGATAGCATCCCCTGAGGCGTCTTTATTTGACTCACTAACGAGATTAATTTGGTTATTTTGGGAACTAAAAATTTTAACATGTCGATTATGCATCTGCGCGATAACATCAATATCTTCAGTAGAAAGAAAGGTCTTTGCATGGCTAATAATTTTTTTATACCAATTGATGACGACACTAGAAGTCAGGAATGTTTCTTTAGTTTTTTGTGACTTGTTTTGGATTTGATGCCATTTGTTTTTAATGAATGTGCTGTTAGGAGTTTTGCAATGAAGCATGTAACTAGACGTATCAAACGAAGGTTTCCCGTTTTTGGCATACTTTTTTTGCTTGTCCAGACATGTTTTTATTGCGACTAGGAAATATTTTTTGACTTGTTCGTTTGCGATGGGATTTAAGCCTTTTGCATACCGCTCTTTTGCTTCGCAATAGTAGTAAATCCCATTTTTATCTTTTTTTCCTAAAATAGCGTGAAGAGCGCAGGCATTTCCTTTGCCATAAGTTGGCTGAGATTCAAACCACTTGCCTTCGAGCTTAAATTTTTTTGTTGGAAAGTTCTTGGCACGCTTGATATCTTTGAGAAGTCTCGAGTTTCTTTGTTTTGCGTGAGGGGTTTCCTCTCTAGTACTGGCAAAGAAATCACTGAGAGCTACGGCGATATTTCCAATAAAGGGGATAAGTAGAAAAACACATCGATAAATACTTTTTTTCTCTATAGATCTGTAATAGAGATCATTTAACGTTGACTTCATGTCAGGCTTTGCTTGCATCTGCGGTAAAGTGACATATTTATGATACAAGTCGCGTAAACTAGTTACTGTGCTGACAAGAGGAATATAATCGGAATAGTTAAAAATTTTATAATTTGAAGTTTTTTCGGCTGGTAATGTCATGACATTTTTAACTTTTTATAGCAAATCTTGCAATAAATATTAATCTTTCTTTTATATATTGTCAACAAATATTAATCTTTAATATGAGACTATCCCACTCAATGATTGTTTGAGTGGGATAGTCTCATCTCGCTAAACAATTTTTTTGAGGCGCATGAGTGGGACAATGGCCAAAAAACATGGCCTTCGATAAAGGTTCGAAAGAGCGGAAGACTAGAGCCCCAAGGACATCGGTGACTTATGGGCAAGAGCCAGCATTTGGCGGTTCGGAGGTATAGCGCCCTCTTGGAGAACTCGTGCTGAGTGTACCCAGAACCTTGGCTGCTATTTTTTCTCGATAATAATACCTACTCGATTCGCTTCCTGCGCATAGGGATCGTTTCCAGTGAACAAATGGCCGTTTACGCAAATCACCTGCCTATGTTTTATTTTGAAGCCAGCTTTTTTAAACATCTTGACAAAGGCATTTAATCCAAAGCTACGTAATTCACTGACTAGTATTCTCAGCGACCCTTGGCTAATTTTGTACGACTCTTTTTTCATAGAGTTGATTTTGCTAGCTGTAATATTTTTTAACTTGTGAGCAATTGAATGAGGTAGTGCTTGGTAAGCTGATGTGTTTTCAACCCACTTTCCATTGGTAGCATTATTTTTTTCCCATGGATAGTATTGTTGATAGTCATTGGATATATTGTTAGCTGGAACTATGTCATGGGAGAGAACTTCTACTGGTTCATAGCCAATAGTGTAGTCTTGCACGAAGCAATAGATACTTTTCCAGCTTGTTTGATCTGGGTTTTGTTCGAATTCTTTTTTGTTTTCAGGAGAAGCATAGGGACTATTTGCAGTCAAAATAGCTATTCCACCTGATTTAAGTAGATTTTTCATGAGTTGCAAAAACTGCTGTTCTTTTTCTTGATTAAAAAAGTGTATAAGGTTGTCACATAGGAGTAGTCCTACTTTCCCTTTTAAATTGGGTTGCATTTTTAAAATATCGAAGCAACTTCCCGTGATAGACTTGATTTTTTTTTTGATGTCGGGGGGCAGTTTCTTCACTGTTTGTTTAAACAATTCGACTTCTTCTTTGCAGAGGTCATTCATGTATATTTTATTTGCTTCGGAAAAAGCAAGCAAGGCAGATTGTGCTCCATCAGCTCCGCCGATCTCTAGAACTATTTCTCCTTTAGAGGCAAAAGCTGCGTAGTTGACAAGCTCTGGGCTAATTGGGAAGCGTTTTCCATATCGAAGATTTTTGATGGCTCGCGTTGTTGTCTCGTAACACGTTTGAGCGACATTAAGTGCCTGGTTTTTAGCTTTATAAGAAAGTTTTGGATCGATCCAGCTTCTTAAAGTTTCTATTTTTGCTAAGTTAACAAACTTTTCTAGCTTAGGATATTTATAGTTGACCATCCTATTCCAATATCTATTTGTGATGCTAAGAGTTTGCCAGGTTTCTTTGTCTAGCATTTCAAGTAGCCGTTGACAGAACATGGGAATACTCTTGACATGTTGCTTGCATAATTTCCACTGCGGTTGGACAGATGCAGAATTTGGATGATTTACTTCAGTGACCATACAACTTATCTCCTGATTAATTTTCATACGGATCAAACTTAGGACCCAACAAGATCAGTCGATTGAACCCCAAGCTCACGTCTTATGACAGCTCATCTAGTTATGAAGGTTTGTCTCTGTTGTCCTATATCTTTTAGCGATAAATCTCTGAGCTAAACCGTTTGATAATACCTGTGAGTGCGCCCTTTTAGAATAGGAGCATGAGACTATCCCACTTAATGGTTTTTCAACCTTTTTTGGTCATTTTGAAGCGATAACTTTCACCTCGAAATGAGCAAAAAATCATTGAGTAGGATAACCTGATGCACAGATAATAACCCACATTTATTTTTTTAAAAATAAGTGCGGGCTATTTTTTTAAAGGTAAGAAGTCAATGGGAATTTTGTATTTAGGCAGTTTGGTCGCGAGAATTTCTTTGATTCGTTGAGGCGTCATGGGCTGGTTGGTGTGAATATGAGCAAGTGGACGCATGCCAAATTCCTCGTCTTTGATCGGTGTGACGCAAGCATCGAGAATGCCGTGAATACCCATTAAGGCGTGCTCAATTTCTTCAGGATGAATATTTTCTCCACCACTGATAAAGAGGCGGTCTTTGCGACCGAGAAAGCGAAGGCCTACTTGCGGTGAGTAGCGTCCTAAATCGCGTGTGGAAAAATAGCCTTGAGGATCGAGTGGTCGGTCAAGGGCATGATCCCTGGTTAGATACCCTTGGAAAAGCGTTTTTCCTGTCACTTTAATTTCCCCATCGACAGCGATTTTGCAGCTGCGATAAGGAAGAGGGTGGCCAAGAGAAAAGAAAGCAGCGGCTCTGTCAGTAGCTGTTGTAATTTGAGAACTCATTTCTGTCATTCCATAAGTGGGGTACAAGGGAAAGCCATGAGCAATGCCGCGGGAGTAAAGCTCTTCGACAATGGCACTACCACCGAGAAGAACGCATTTTAGATGACTCATCAGAGCCTTGGTCTCAGCTAGCGGCAAGTCAAATAGTCGATACAGCTGGGTTGGAACGAGCGAGAGGTGGGAAATTGGCTGAGAAGCTATTTCAGTCGGGTTGAAAGAAGCGCTTGTAGGCAAGACAAGAGTAGCGCCAGATAAAAAGGTGCGGAAGAGGATGGCAATACCAGCAATGTGGTATAGAGGCAGTGAAAGGAGCCAGTGACCCCGATCTTGGAGCGAAGGTAAGGTGCCATTAGACCCAATGGCGCTATAGTAGTGGTTGCCAAGTGAAAGCGCGGCAATTTTTGGTGTTGTTGTCGTTCCCGATGTCGTCAAATAGGTCGCTAGTGCTTGCTTTTGGAGAAAAGTTTGAACCGAATGGGAAATAGGGCTTGTTTGCCGCTTAAGATCGCCAAAAGAAAGGCTTTTTTTGTGCAGGTCTGATTGTGGAGCGCTATTGGGGTGGAGAAAGAGAAAGGCGCGCGCAGTAGCTAGCTGGTTTTTCATCGCGGCTGGCGGTAGGTAAGCATTGAGCGGGAATGCGATAGCGTTGAGCCGAAACAGCGCAAAAAGAATCAACGGTGTCAACGCGGTTTTGTCGGGGTAAACTGCAATGCAAGTGCCAGGCGTCACTTTGTTTTTGCGTAAAGTGACGACAAGACCGTTAATCCAGGCGTGGCAAGTTCGATACGTCCACTTTTCGGTGCCGTATGTGCAAGCAATCGCATCTGGTTGGGTGCGTGCGTGAAAGCTAAAGGGACATT
The DNA here is from genome assembly GCA_039028715.1 of Chlamydiota bacterium. Taxonomy (GTDB): domain Bacteria; phylum Chlamydiota; class Chlamydiia; order Chlamydiales; family Simkaniaceae; genus JBCCHO01. The sequence continues at coordinate 4,447 of JBCCHO010000085.1, forward strand.
CGAAAGCACTCATCGACTAACTCCTCGTTGATGCGCCATTGGCGAGGGGTAACTAACTGCCCCGCCTGGACAGTGATAGGTGGTGAAAGTAAAGGAGTTTGAAAGTAGCGATATGTATCGAGGCCCATTGGTCTTGGCGGTAATTGAAGGTAGTTACAGAGCTTGGCAATTTGCATCAGCCCTAATTCACTTTCATAGCTACTGCTTAAAATAAAATCGATGCTTTTTTTGCGGCAAAAGGCTGCGATTGGTGAGAGTTGTGTCAGTCCGCCCGATAACGTCGGTTTAACGACAATCGCTTTGAGGTACGGATTGGCAATCAAGCGATCGAGCGGCTGTTGGCGTGCTGTTTCATCGTAGGCAGTCGGATAGGGGAAAGAATAGCTAGCGGTAAAGTGGCGTAACGGTTCTTCATAGTAATCGAGCTGCGATAAGGGGATCTTAGCTGCGATGGAAAGGGCTTCGGATAAAGTCCAGCTTTGATTGGCATCGATCCGGATTTTCGTCTGCGTTAGCGAGGACAGCGCGGCATCGATGACGGCGTGCGCTTCTTGGAGCGCTAATGCAGTTAGCTTGAGCTTGATTGTCGAGTAGCAACAGTGTTGGAGCTTTGTTTGCAGCGCTTTTTTTGACCCTTGAATCAGGCCACTTACCGGAATAGATGGCGCAGCGCACGGGCAGATAAGGTCGAGCCACGCTGCTTCAACGCCAAACTGAACTGATGGATAGCAAGAAAGCAGCGTGTGATTTAACTCATCTGCAAGCACGGTTTTGGCGGCAATGAGCGGCACGATTTTTTGTTGGAGCTCAGCTGTAGCTGCGGCCAAGTGCTCGCGGCTAAAACCGGGCAGTGGAGCGATTTCGCCCCACCCTGTGTTGCCGCTGCGATCGGTGACTTTTAGAATGAGCCCGCAGCGGTAGCAGCCGTTGTGTAATAGGCGTCGATAGCGGTAGAGACGAAAATCTTTTACGGTGATGCTAGCAGCCATGTAAAGAGGAAAAGTAGGGTGTAAGCAGCGAGGAGCTTGGCGGTTTCTGGCAATAACAGAGAAAGATCGGCTTGACCAGCGAGGATAGTAAACGCTGGCCTAGCAAACAGCAAAAAAGCACTTGCGAGCAAAAGCGGTGTGTGAACAGTCGTCACAGTGACGAGCAAAACAGGCGTTAAAGCGGCGCCAACCAAGCAGCAAAGGTATTCGACTTGGCCTACTTTTTTGCCGAAACGCACGGGGATAGTTTTTTTGCCGGCGCGCCGATCACTTGCTTCATCGCGCAGGTTATTCGCAGTAAGCAAAGCAGTCGCTAGTAGGCCAGGTGCAATGCCAGCGAGAGCTGCTAAAGAGGAAAACACGCCCGTTTGGAGGTAAGCTGTACCAGCCGTGGCAACGGGGCCAAAAAAGACAAAGACAAACAGGTCGCCTAGACCTAAATAGGCAAGTGGATAGGGGCCGCCTGTGTAGAAAAAACCGCAGCTGATTGCGACAATAGCTAAGATCGCGATCGGATATCCGCCAACTAAGGTCAAATAGACTGCAACCAAAGCAGCTAAGCCAAAGCAAAGCGCGGTTGCTATTTTTAAGGCGCGGATCGAGACTAGGTTTGAGCTTGCTAATCGGCGCGGGCCGCGGCGATCAGCCGTATCGGCACCTTTGATCGCATCGAGGTAGTCGTTTGCAAAATTAGTTCCGATCTGGATCAGCAGGGCAGAGCAAAGAGTAGCTAGCCAAGTCACCAAGCTCCACTGCCTATGGCCCCAAGTGATGATTGTCCCGATAGCAACAGGAGATAGAATGGCGATTAACGTGTTTGGCCGCGTTCCTTCGAGCCAAAGAGAAAGAGGCTGCTTCATGGTCTTCGAGGGAATTGAGTAAAGTCAGGAGAGCGCTTGTCTAAAAAGGCGCTATGTCCCTCTTGAGCTTCAGCCGACATGTAGTAAAGTAACGTCGCGTTGCCCGCAAGCTGTTGCAGGCCAGCTTGGCCGTCGCAATCGGCATTAAGCGCTGATTTGATACAGCGAAGCGCAAGAGGTGAGTGGCAAAGTATTTGCCGGCACCAGTCGAGTGTAGTCGTTTCGAGCTCTTCATAGGGAACAACGGCATTAACAAGGCCCATTTCGAGCGCTTCTGCAGCGGTATACTGTCGACAAAGGTACCAGATTTCACGGGCTTTTTTTTGGCCGACGTGGCGAGCGAGAAAACTCGCGCCAAAGCCGCCATCGAAAGAGCCGACTTTGGGCCCTGTTTGACCGAAGATAGAATGATCAGCGGCGATTGTCAGATCACAAACGACGTGAAGAACATGGCCGCCGCCGATGGCATAGCCGGCAACCATTGCAATCACTGGTTTTGGGCAGTGGCGAATTGCGAGTTGAAAATCGAGGACATTGAGGCTTTCAGCTCCATCATCAGCGGCATAACCAGTCTGGCCGCGTACTTTTTGATCACCGCCAGAGCAAAAGGCGTTTTTGCCAACACCTGTTAAGATGATGACGCCAATGGTACGGTCGTCGCGCGCATCGCGCAGTGCATCTTGCATTTCTTCGACCGTTTCCGGCCGAAAAGCGTTGTGAATGTGTGGGCGGTTGATCGCAATTTTTGCGACTCCATTCCACTTGTGATACAGAATATCAGTATAGCTCTTTGACTGAGTCCAATTGACTTCAGTAAAGGGAGCTGAGGTCGCTGCTTTCACATCTTATCCTGGGTTGCAAAAAGTTTCGATAGCTGCGGCTGTTAGCTGCGGCTTTTCTAAATGAACCACGTGACCAGCCCCTTGAATTGCAACTGTTTTGATCGAACTTTTTAGGCTATTGAGACGATTAGCTATATTAGCGTATTTTTGATCCTCTTTGCCAAACAAAAACAGCGTTGGAATAGAAATTTTTTTGACCATTGGCCACAAAGAGGGGATAACTGCGGGACTTAAATCTCTGAGCATGCGCTGCAAGCTGGCGCTAGCATGCTTTTTTCTCAAAGCTGCGCGCTCAGGTGTAAGTGAAAAATGGCGAAACAAGGGTTGTTGGTACCAGGTGGTAATAAAGTGGTCGATTCCCTTGCGGCTTAGAAGATCGGCCCAGGCTTGGTCACGCGCTAAGCGCTGCTCTTTTTTTGTGTCGAGCCCAGGATTTGCAGCAATCAAGATGAGCTTATCGATTTGCTTGGAATATCGCAGGGCAAGATGAAGTGCCAAACGCCCGCCAAGTGAGTAGCCGACTAGAGTGTACTTCTCACTACAAGTTAACTTCGCCTCGATTGCTTCGATAATAGCGTCGATGACTACCGGAAGTAGTGGTCTTTTTGCCGGAAGGGGACAATCGCCATGGCCCGGCAGCATAAGCGCAATACTTTGATGAGGGGGTAAAAAAGAGCGCAGCGGACCCCAATCTGTTGGCGATCCGAGAAATCCGTGCAGAAAAACAAAGGGATAGGCAAAGCTACTGCAACCCGGCATTTGAGTAAAGCCTCTTCTTTCAGGCAGGTTTTAAACCCAAGCCCGCTGTCTGATGGTCAAGTCAAAATCATCAAATTTCCCTGCGAAAGCGATTTTTGCGCAGGAGCCTCGTTAGACAGGTGAAAAAAAATTTTAGATACGGTCTCATTGCTTCTTTTGCTTCCAGTCTAACATACGCATCGGTAAGCGTCTAATGTACCCATGTTTCCCTAAACCCAAGTTCACCCCTTGTAGTGTCGAATTTTTGAAGTTTCATTGATTATCAACTATTTACAGTTTTTGGGATAGGGTTCATGCGACCCGTTCCAAAAACTGTAAGTGGTTTAGAGTCAATTAACGGAAACAAAGAAGAAACTGATCGATATATACCGAAGCCGATTCAAAGTGAAAAAAGGTCGGCGATTTGGCGCGGCTATTTTGATCGACTTTTTTCCTGGGTTCTTATCCGGCAGGTGGATAAAACCCAGGGAAAAATCGGTCAAATGGGACCCCAAAATTCAGCGATATTTTTTCAATTTGAATCGGCTCGGGTATATAGTGCTTCCGGTTCAAAAGCGCCCAAAAGCAAACTGAATTTAAAGTTCTCTAGATTGCATTTTTTATTCTAGCCAATATTAAGTTTAATATGGGCGACGAAGAAAAAATACGATCTAGAGGCTTTAAATCAG
>JBCCHO010000086.1:0-8523 GCA_039028715.1 Chlamydiota bacterium
GCCCATTTTTCCGTTTCAAGCATGAAAAAAATTGAAAATCCCTCTAAATACCCATAGATCGCACTCACAGGTCAGCAATTCCCCATGAACTTTTTTTGCATAGAGGAGCCTCAGAAATTTTGTCGTAAACTTTGTAAAATTTCGCCTTGTTTTTCCTCCAATAGCAGATTGAGACCTCTCTCTGGGGAAAATCATGGGGAATTGCTGCTCACAGGTAATAAGTCTTGCTTTTTTCTGTAGATCTGCTACAATAAGATCCTAAAAACATGTCTGCATGAAGAGCCTATCGCCTACATCTAAGTCCTCTTGGGCCAAAAAAATTTGGCCTGTCCAGCGATCTGAACTCAAAAAAATCGTTCCTCTCCTCATTTTAAAATTTCTCATATCAATTATTTATTCGACCTTAACTCAAATGAAAGAGCCTTTAATCGTTCCACTCAAAGGCTCAGGTGCAGAGGTCATTCCAGTCATTAAAGCGTGGGTTGTCTTTCCCCTATCTATCTTATGTGCCATTGGCTACTCAAAACTCAGCAATCACTTTAAGCGGTCAACGCTCTTTTATGGCATTGTTTCTCTATTTCTTGTCTTTGTCTGCTTGTACGGATTTGTTCTCTACCCCAACGCCGACTTTTTTTCTCCGACCCAATCAGCTGACTGGCTAACCGCCCAACTAGGACCTAGACACAGCAACTGGGTATCTATTTACCGCTACTGGATGCATACTCTTTTTTTTGCTGTAGCAGAGCTATGGGGACAGGTTGTGATCCTTACCCTATACTGGAGCTTTGCCAATCACATCTGCCAGATTAAAGAAGCCAAGCGCACATACACCCTTTTTATCGCAGCTGGCAACTTAGGGCCCACCCTGGCCCCTCTTCTCATTTTGCACCACAATCGACCAGACTATACCTTTACCGTTCACGCAATGGTCTCTTATATCCTTATCTCTGGAGCTCTTATTCTACTGACTTATTGGTGGATGCAGCGCTACGTTTTAACAGACAAGCGGTACTACAACCCTGCAGTCACGCACCACTCAGTCAATGAAAAAACCAAACTCTCGCTGATCAAAAGCCTTAAGCACATTTTCTCGTCAAAATACCTGCTTGCTATTGCAGCCACTGTGATCAGCATTGCTCTTACAATCAATATTGTCGAATTGACTTGGAAAGCTCACTTAAAAGAGCTTCATCCCGATGCTTTCTCTTACCAGCACTTTTTTTCCAAACAAACCTTTTGGGTCGGCATCGTCGCACTGATCACTTCTTTATTTTTCGGCTCCGGAATTTTACGCCGGTTTGGGTGGCGCTTTAGCGCACAGATCACCCCAATCGCTATTGGAATCACAAGTTCTATTTTCTTTGTGCTTTGCATCTTTAAAAGCCATCTTTCCCCACTTGCCTCTTTTTTTGGCATCACACCGCTTGTCCTTATCGTCTTATTTGGCGCATTTCAAGCAATTGTCAACAAAGTCACTAAGTATTCCTTTTTTGATTCAACTAAAGAGATCGTCTACATCCCTCTAGACCAAGAATCAAAAATCAAAGGAAAAGCCGCCATTGAAATGGTTGGATCGCGGCTTGGCAAGTTCGGTTCATCTTGGATTCAACTGGTTGTGATCGAAGTTATCGGTATTGGGACAGGATCGATGCTTTTTGCCTCACCTTATCTCTTTCCAATTGTGTTCATAGTCGCCATTGGCTGGATGTACTGCATTCGCTACCTCAATCACGAACTTTCAGCTAAAGAACGGGAAATTTCCGAAAAAGAAGCTGCCAGCAAAGCAGAAAAACAGCCCGGGATTCTTACCCCAGTCGAAGAGAATCCAGCGTAGCTTTAATCGGGCTAGTGGGAGATTTTTTTCATATCCATAGGGTGAACTTGGCTTGGGTTTGAAATCTCGAAAAAACAGTCTGCTTAAGCCTTTTTGCAGAACTTGGGCTAGGGCTCAATAACCAGCAACGACAAAATCTCTTCTGCAAGCGGATCGAGCTTGACTTCTTCTTTATTTGACAATAAGACAACTCCTACCCCTTTTTTTGGAAAAATCCCCATATAACTTGTAAAGCCAAATAGACTTCCCTTCAAATCAAAAAACGGGCTTTCAACCCTGAATTCACACCTTCCGGGAATGAAAATATTGCCCACTTTTTTAGGCAGAATCTGTAAATGCTTCTGAGAAAGACAGGGAATTTGCCAGGCTAACCCCGAGCTGAACGTCTTTCCCCTATAATAAGGATACTGCATCAAGGGCAGCAAAACATTTAAGCTGGTTTGCTCGTCTCCCAGTTGAAAGGAGAGATAAGTTAACATATCGCGAATTGTCGAGTAGAGCCCACCAGCTCCAATAAAAGTCGAATAGATTTTTTCCATTGCAAGAGGAGAAATCCCTCGCCCATGATCGTAGCCAATCGCATAACGCGATTTTTGCTCCGGCGACAGAGAAAAAGTCGTGTCCCGCAGATTCATCGGTGTGAGCACAATTTGCTCAACGAGCTCAGAAAAAGAGCGCCGCCCAATACGGCTGAGTAAATTCGCTAAAATAGCATATCCGAAATACGAATACTCATAGTGAGAACCCGGTGCATATTTAAGCCGATAGAGCGACAAGAACCGGTACATTTGACTCAAGCGAAAATGAGTATGCCCGGACAGCGAATAAGGGATATCGGGCAGTCCAGAAGTATGTGTTGCTAAATTTTCCAAAGAAATCTCGCGCCCCTGATAGCTTGGAACAACCATCGATGAAGAAAGGAAGCGGGACAGCGGATCGCGTAAACGCACCTGCCCGGATTGAACGAAATAAGCCAAGACACTTGCTGTAAATAGTTGTGTGAGCGGCCCTATTCTAAACTCTGTATAAGGAGTGATCGGAACTGACGACTTTCTCGATACTGTGCCAAATGTCGCAATGTGCTCGAATCGCTGCCCGCCATCGTTTCCTATCACAGCGACAGCAAGCCCAGTCATGTCGTGATCAAACTGGTACTGCCGACAAAGCGCTTCAACCTGCTCTATGCGCATAGAACTTTTTTGCTTCTCAGCAAAGGGCTCATCAGGAGCCTTAGCTACAGCGCCGATATCAATAACAGAAAGCAAAACTAACCAACTCAAAATACGAGCTATCATCAGCAACTTCTCTTTGAGCGTGCGAAAAATACAAGTTCACATTACATTATGTCTTATACCCCAAGCCCGCGTCTTATGACAGCTCATCTAAAATTCTCTTTTTTCCACCTGTCTGATCCTTGAATTTTTACCTACTTTATTCAAATATGTTGAAAATTCAAGTCGTTAGAAGCTCCTCGCGCAAAAATCGCTTTCGCAGGGAAATTTGATGATTTTGACTTGAGAACTACTTTTGGTAAATTGACATATCCTGCTAATGATAGGCAATTTACAAAAAGCGGTTCTCAAGGACAAAAGCGCGAATTTCACTCTAAATGGAATTTTGCGCGAGGAGCCTCGTTAGGCAGGTAAAAAAAAATGATCCAAACCATCATAAACCCGTATTTCTCACCAGCTCTGCGTAGAAGGTTGAACAGTCTGTTTTTTCGAGGTTTCAAGTGACTCTCGCAGGGAATGTTCATAAACATTTCCAAGAGAGTCACTTGGCATATTCGGGAACACAGACGTTCCAAGCTTTCCCAGAGGCTGGTGAGAAATACGGGTAAAGTATAAGCTCGGGCTTATAAAGTAGCGTATAGCTAAAAATTGATTTTTTCGTCGAATTGAAAGGAATGTCTTATGGTCAAAAAGTCAACGCGTAGTCTTAATATCTTTCTGCTGGCTATGATTAACGTCTCAGCAATTTGCAGCATTAAAAATTGGCCTCTGACTGCTGAATATGGTTTTTCTTCGCTATTTTACTTTCTAGCGGCTGGTCTTTTCTTTTTTATCCCCGTCTCACTTGTCTCAGCCGAGTTAGCTACAGGATGGCCTCAACGAGGCGGCGTTTACATTTGGATTCGCGAAGCCTTTGGCCACCGCATTGGCTTTCTCAGCGCTTGGCTTCTTTGGGTTGAAAATGTCGTTTGGTATCCAACGATCCTTTCCTTTATCGCCGGCACCATTGCCTTTAGCATTAACCCCGACCTCGCCAACCACGCGGGGTATATGTTTATCGTAATTTTCATCTCCTTTTGGGCTGTGACGCTCATCAATTTACTGGGAATGAAAATCTCAGGTTGGGTTAGTTCATTAGGAGCAATCCTAGGAACTTTTATCCCAGGCGCTGCGATCATTGTATTGGGGATCTCTTGGATTGCTCAGGGAAACCCCTCGTACATTGCTTTTACATGGGATGCTTTTATTCCTAGTTTGGGCTCTCCTGCTCAACTTTCTCTTCTCGCCGGCGTTTTGCTCGGGTTTGCGGGAATGGAAATGTCGGCCGTCCATGCGCGCGAAGTGAAACATCCGCAGCGCGACTACCCACGCGCGATTTTACTCTCAGCAATGATTATCATCACTCTTTCTATCCTCGGAACACTCGCGATCGCCATTGTCATTCCGCAGCGCGAGATTAGTCTCGTCTCTGGTAGCATGGCCGCGATTGACCACTTTCTCACAGCTTACCATTGGGAAGTGCTCACGCCAATTGTCTCTTTCCTCATCGCATTAGGAGCTTTAGGCACCGTCAGCACTTGGGCGGCAGGACCAAGCAAAGGGCTACTCGCCGCAGCGCAAGACGGCGACTTTCCACCTGTGCTTCACCGGATCAATAAAAACAATATGCCGGTTGCTCTACTGATACTTCAAGGGATCATTATCTCTTTTCTCTCAGCAGTCTTCTTATTTATGCCCAATGTAAACAGTTCTTTTTGGATTTTGCTCGTCTTGGCCTCCCAGCTCTATCTCATTATGTACATCTTAATGTTTCTCGCTGCAATGACGTTGCGCTTTAAGAAACCCAATACCCCGCGCGCTTACCGCATTCCAGGTGGCTTAGCAGGCATTTGCTTTATCTGTGGTCTTGGGATTCTAGGAGCTTTTTTTACCTTGATCGTCGGGTTTTTCCCACCAGAACAACTCGACACTGGAAATGCGCTTATTTACATCTCCTTTTTAGTGCTCGGCATTTTAGTTTTTTGCGCGGCCCCCTTTATCATCTTACTGTTTAAAAAACCGAGCTGGAATGAACCGATCCGATTTCAAGACGAAGATTAACTCTATCAAAGCAACCACCAACTTGCTAAGGAGAGATAAACGAGAGTCGTCAAGACATCGGCAAAGGCCAAGACAACGGGCCCAGAAGCAACGCGTGGATCCCACTTCTGGAAGTGCAAGATAAGAGGCACCGCCAATCCAAATGTCGCTGAGACATATACCGAAATCATAATACCACAGGCAATGGTCAATGCCGGTGCTATCCCATCGCCCCAAAATAACGAAACCGCACCGACAAAAATCCCGCAAGAAACGGCGAGCAAAGCGATAATCCGCCACTCGCGGAAAAGATAGCTGATCAGATGACTTAATCGGTTAGGATGTCGTTTGAGGAGCTGCATACTTTGCGTCATTGCCTGCATCGAAATTGACTCTGACAAAGTCAAGACAAGGGGGATAAACATCGCTAAGAGCAGCACTTTAGCGAGCACAACTTCAAAAACCTGTGAAATAATTGCGCAAGCGAATCCACCGAACAAATTACAAAAAACCCAAGGCATGCGCGAACGGTACCCGCGCCAGACACTCATTTTTTTTCCATCTTCGACATAAATACCGATCAACTGGAAAATTTCAAACCGCCGCCGCGAGCTCGCAACACTAACTTTTTCTTCTAAGTAGTGCCCGACATCAATAACACCTAAAAGAGCTCCCTGGTCATCGACGACTGGCAAAGCAAGCAGCCGATGTGTTTCTAAAAATTCTAGCGCTTCGAACAGGTTTTGACTTCCTTTTAAGGTGACAATTGAGGTTTCCATAATACTTCCGATCGGCGTTTTTGGATCGGAAAGAAGTAACTTGCGCGTTGGGACGACTCCAATCAGTTTGCGTTGATCATCAATAACGTAGATATAAATGATTTCGTCTTCAATGCGCTTTTGACGCAAAAATTCCAGCGCTTCTTCGATTGTTTGGTCGACATGAACCGCCGTGTGCACTGGAATAATGTAATCGCGAAGATACTGATTCAAATTTTTTTGTGACATGAGGTTATTTTATCGGTTCACTATTTACGGGCAAAGCCAAAATTTAGCCTAACTTTTGCAAAGTGATGTGAACGTTTCGAAGAATTTTTGATTATCAGGTAGTTAAAACCCAAATTGTGGCTGATGATAGTTCAGACTTTTCGCACATTTCGTTTCGATAATGTGCGAAAATTGGACCATCAATTAGACTCGAAATCAATTGTTCAAAATAGACCAAGCCACTAAAATGAGCAAAAAATCGTTGAGCGGGATAATCTCATAAGACGTAAGCTTGGGTTTAAGCCTTGAAACCCAAGTTGGGTTTGAATCAACAGTGATCAAGTCAGTGGGTAGAAGATGTGTGGGATTCATGCTTACATTTGCTCTAATGAGCAAGACACCAACGCCGTTGATATTTGTCTGCGCGGACTCGAACTTTTAGAGTATCGCGGCTACGACTCCTCTGGTATTGCAGGAATCATCGACGGCAAAATTCGCGCTTGCAAACGCGTTGGGAAGGTGCACTCGCTCAAATCGGCGCTCGCTTTTGAAAAGCTTAAGTTCACGACAGCCATTGCCCATACGCGGTGGGCAACTCATGGCATCCCGAATGAAGAAAATGCCCACCCTCAATTCGACGAGCATCAAACACTTGCCGTCGTCCACAACGGAATTATCGAAAACTACCTGACGATCAGGCAAAAGTTAGAGGCAAAGGGAATCGCCTTTCAGTCTGACACCGACTCTGAAGTCATCGCTCAGTTAACAGCTTATCACTATCAGGGCAGCTTGCGCCCCGCTGTAGCAAAAACAATGCGAGAACTTCAAGGCTCGCTTGCCATTGCGATCATTCACATCGATCACCCCGATGAAATTATCGCTGCCTCGCGTGAAAGTCCCCTTGTGCTCGGTTTAGACCCCCAAAGAAGATCTGGCTACCTCTCCTCAGACGCCAACTCTTTCAGCGGTCAATCACTCCATGTCACTTATCTACAAAATGATGAAATAGCTAGCTTAAAATGGGATGGGATCAAGATCTATGATCCCCATGGAAAAAAAATAGAAAAAACAGGAACGCTCATTGGGTTTAAAAATACGCCAATTTCCAAAAATGGCTTCGAGCACTTTATGCTTAAAGAGATCTTTGAACAACCGCAAACGATTCAACAAGCGATGCAAGGCCGCTTTTGCGATGGATTTGGAACAGCGGAATTCAAAGAGCTACAACTCTCACCTCAAGAAATGCAAACTATCAATCGCATTCTCATCTTAAGCTGCGGCACTGCTTGGCACGCTGGCTGCATCGCCGCCCTGATGCTAGAGGACATCGCGCGCATCCCGTCAGAAGCGAAAATCGCATCAGAATTCCGTTACACCAACCCAATTATTTCCGAAGATACGCTCGTCATTGCGATCAGCCAGTCCGGGGAAACAGCTGATACAATCGCCGCTGTACGCGAAGCAAAAGCAAAAGGGGCAAAAGTCATCGCTGTCTGCAATGTGCAGCACTCGACAATCGCCCGGGAAGCCGACAGTTGCCTATTTTTGCAAGCAGGCCCTGAAATCAGCGTCTGCTCAACAAAAGCCTTTACCAGCCAACTCACCGTCCTCGCCCTATTCGCCTTGCTGATGGCTCGGCTGCGTCATCTTGGAAAAAACGAAGGCCAAAAGCTACTCAAGGAACTCAAACATCTTCCGACAAAAGTGACCCAAGTGCTTTCGCAAGCTGAAGTCATCGAGTCTTTTGCCAAGAAGTATAGCTCTTTTGTCCACTTTTTTTTCTTGGGTCGCCGCTATATGCACCCAACAAGTTTAGAAGCAGCGCTCAAACTCAAAGAGATCAGCTATATTAACGCAACTGGCTACCCAGCGGGAGAAATGAAACACGGCCCACTCGCCCTTGTCTCTCCCAGCCTAGCTGTGATCGGCATGTGTGGCAATCATCAAACATTCGACAAAATCCTCAGCAATTTGATGGAAGTCAAGGCACGTGGCGGTCAAATTCTCGCCTTTGCTCCAAAGGGAAGAGAGGAAATCCTCAAGGTCACACCCGACGTCATTTGGATCCCCAAGGTGCAAGACCCATTTGCTTCTATCCCCTATTCTGTCGGTGGCCAGCTCTTTGCTTATTACAGCGCTAAGATCCAAGGAACAGACATCGATCAACCGCGCCATTTAGCCAAGTCAGTCACTGTCGAGTGACCTTTGGATCACACCGTTTTTACAAAAAAGCCCGAGGAAGAAAGTGGCGTTCAGAGAATTGACTGCGTGGATCCCCATCCCGTTTAGGGGATCGGGAGGAAACGCAGCCTGCAAATTTTTTGCTCATATTGCCCCCAATGCGTTGCCAAGAGAAAAAGAGTAACCTGTAGCCTTCTGTGCTAAAACGCAA
>JBCCHO010000087.1:0-8459 GCA_039028715.1 Chlamydiota bacterium
AAAAAATGACGAATAGCTGACCTGTCAAAGAGTCCCATATTACAAGATTTTGAACCCATGTTGTGTATTCTGATCGATCAGAAGACACAACTTGGGCTTTAATAAAAAAAGATAAAAGATTAAAACATATCTTTTTAATATGTCAACCAGTATTTACCTGTGAGCGACCTATGGATATTGATTTGAATTGTTCTTTTCCCCATGCTTGAAGCAGAAAGAGTGAAAAGCAAGAAGATTTTCATTTACGGATAGGTTCTTTATAAAGAAACCCTATCATGTAAACGCACAAGGCACATGCCTTGAGCTTTGTCTCCAGCCCACTTTTTGCATTTTGAATCGGCTTCGGTATATACCGAAGACGATTACGTAGTGACAATACGGGGCTCATTGACCACCAATGTCGGGACTTTTTCTTTAGAGGGAGGGTCTACAGAAACCCGCTCGATATCAGCCCCTAGTTGCTGAAGCTTCCCATCGAGATTTTCATACCCCCTATCGAGATAAGCTAGCCCAGACACGCTACTTGTATCGGGCGCGATCAGCGCTGCCATGACATAGGCAAATCCAGCGCGTAAATCGGGAACTTCAATGTCACAGCTATGAAAGGGCGTGACTCCTTTGACAATTAAGCTATGTCTATAGTTTTGACCGACAAAACGACACTTTCTATCGCCTAAACACTGAGTAAAAAGGGTGACATCCGCACCCATTCTGCGCAAAGTTTCAATATAACCAAATCGATTCTCATGCACTGTCTCATGAACGACCGAGCTTCCCTCTGCTTGAGTGAGTAACGTGGCAAAAGGTTGTTGCCAATCGGTGAGAAAGCCGGGATGAACATCGGTTTCAATATGTACCCCTCCTCTAAGCGGCCCTTGATAAAAAAATTCTATTCCTTTGTCTTTAACTTCAAAACCGCCATTAATCTCGCGCAGTTTATTTAGAAACGTAATCATATGAGCCTGCGTTGCCCCTTCAACAAAAACACGCCCTTTAGTGCCGATCGCCGCCATTCCTAGACAAGCCGCTTCGGTTCGATCTGTTAAAACAGTATGCTCGACCGGATAACAAGTTGACATCTCCCGCACATAAATGGTTCGATCGACATCCACCCGTACAATGGCCCCGAGTTTTTGCAAAAAGAGAATCAAATCGATGATTTCAGGCTCAATAGCGGCATTTCGAATGACCGTCCCTCCCTTGGCGCAACAAGCACCCAAAATAGCGTTTTCCGTTGCCATGACCGAAGGGTAGGGAAGCTCAATCACCGCACCCTTAAGACCGTTTTTTGCTCGCGCAAAATAAGCGCTTTCTTTTTTGACAATACGGTGCTCAATTTCAGCGCCTAGCTTTTGCAGCGCCATCAAATGAAAATCAACGGGGCGCTTGCCAATTTTGCAACCGCCAACAGTAGGAATCACAATGTTTTCTCGCGTACGCCCGAGGAGAGCTCCCATCATGAGAATAGGAATCCGATTGGCTCCCGAAAAATGAAGTGGCACATACGAAGACTTGATCTCTTTTGTGACCACTTCCATCACCTTTGCTTCGCGGTCCCAGGAAACTTCCATTCCAATTTCTCGGCAAAGATTGACAGTGATTTCTACTTCTAAAATATCTGGAACATGAAAAAACCGACACTTTTGATCGGAAAGCATTGACGCAACGAGCATCTTTGAAACGGCGTTTTTTGCTCCTGAAGCTGCCACATGCCCCTGAAGAGGGCGCCCGCCTGTAATTCTAAACCGACTCATTGGACTTTCCTTTCACCACTTATTTTTTCATTATATCAAGTTGATTCCGTTTTCAACAGCCGATTTTTTCTTTTAAACTCTTAACCCGGATTTCTCACAAGGTATGCAAAAAGGCTTAAGGAACTGTTTGCGAACGGAAGACATTTTAAAAGGAATTAGGTAGAATTCTTCCTTGGTTTTATAAAAAGGAGTTTTCGATGCAACAGATTGAAATAGTTAGCTTAGAAGATCTTGTTTCTCAAAATCATACCTAGAAAATTTTGAGGAATGGGATGATTGCATTGACAGCCTTATCGAAAGGGCTTAAAGGAGTCAAATATGTGGTATCTAACCAGAACAATGGGCTACAATCCGCAATAGAAAAAAGGTTCCAAAATGTTGTATGGCAACGTTGTCAAGTGCACTTTATGAGCAACTTTTTATCAAAGCTTTCTAAGCAAATCCGACCAGAAACAGTCAAGTTGCTAAAACAAGTTTTTGCTTGTGAAAAGGAAGAACAGGCAAAAGAGAGAGCAAGAGAGCTTAGTCAATATCTTCGTGAGAAAAAGCGCGACTCGATTGCGGATTGGTTAGAGGAGAACCTAGAAGAAACATTTTGCGATAAAAAAGACGTTCTTTTGGAGATCGACCGTACTGTTCCAAAAGGGAAAAATAAAGAGGCTCTTGCAAAAATCGCTTTCGCAGGGAAATTTGATGATTTTGACTTGAGAGCTGCTTTTGGTAAACTGACATATCTTGCTAAGGATAGGCAATTTACCAAAAGCAGCTCTCAAGGACAAAAGCGCGAATTTCATGTGCGCTCTACTTGTCGTTTCTGTCTGAAGACGCCAAATAGCAAAATAGATGGGACCAGTGCAAAACATTGTGTTCTAACGCAGCAATCGTTGGGGGACACCTTTTCTTTCGAAAAACCCACACCAGCACTTCCTCGCCCCGCTAAAGCAAGGGGTATCCGTGCTCTGGAGGCTCTATGAGCCGAATATTCTATACGGGAATAGGTCAAGATAGCCACCGATTTCTTTCAAATAAAACAGCAAAAAAATGCACTGTTGCTGGGCTTGTCTTCAACGATGTTCCCGGTCTAGATGCTGATTCTGATGGCGATGTTGTCTTTCATGCCCTTTGTAATGCGATTTCATCTATCACTCATATTCCCATTTTAGGAAAAATCGCAATTGAACTTTGCAAACAAGGGATCACTGATAGTCGTTGTTACCTCGACCGAGCTTTAAAAACACTCGATCAGCGGAAAATTGAACATGTTGCTTTAACTATCGAAGGGGCGCGCCCTAAATTTCAAACTCACCACTATGCTATGAGGGAAAGTACTGCTAATGCGGCCAGGGTTTCTGTTGATCAGGTTGGGCTCACTTTTACTTCTGGTGACTCCCTGACTTCTTTTGGCCGTGGCGAAGGGTTGATCTGTTTTTGCCTGCTCACAGTTTCTAAAAAAATTGAATCAATATAGCCGTTCTGAGTAAGATGATTAAAAATTTTTTAACTTGCGGGGGATTTAGCTATGATCTTGAAAAAAATTATTCTTTCTTTTCTTTTGCTTTCTTTATCGCCTATTTATGCACAAGACATCGATGACAATAAAGTTAACCAACAAAATGCCTTTGATAGCTATCAGAGCATCGAGCCAGAACTCAACGATCAAAATGTTTTACAAAATCCCGCGATCCAATTACTTAAAAGCGAATTAGAGCGCATCTCTTTAGCGGTCACTCAACTTCAGGCTACGTGCAATGATCAAGAAGCGATCAATGATTTGATTGCCCTTTCCAATAGAATCGACCAACTTCAGCAAAGCATCTCTATCCATGATCAGAAAATCGACCAGCATTTTTCTGCGATTACAGCCCTTACAAAACAAGTTCTGAACATTGGCCAGTTGCTGAGCGATCAAAGCGCGCTACAAAATTCCACGATCCAATCGCTTAAAAGCGAATTAGAGCGCATCTCTTTAGCGGTCGCTCAACTTCAGGCTACGTGCAATGATCAAGAAAAGATCAATGATCTGATTGCCCTTTCCAATAGAATCGACCAACTTCAGCAAAGCATCTCTATCCATGATCAGAAAATCGACCAGCACTTTTCTGCGATTACAGCCCTTACAAAACAAGTTCTCAATATTGACCAGTTACTTAGCAATCAAAATGCTTTACAAAATTCCACTACCCAATCGCTCAAACGCGAGTTAGAGCACATCTCTTTAGCGATCACTCAACTTCAGCAAAATACCGCTACCTATGACCAGAGAACCGACCAGTTAGAGCAACGTATCTCTAATATCGAACAAACTCTTCAATCTCAAGGCGATCTGCAAACCACCACCATATGTTCCCTTCAAAGCGAGTTACACCTTATCTCCCAAGAAATAAGCGCTCTCCAGTCTATATGCAGCGATCAAGATATTCTCTACACTCTCACCACACTTTCCAGTAGAATTCATCAACTTCAAGAAGCTATCTCAGATCAGAAGCAGGAAGCGAATCAATCTAATGCTGAGATTGAGCAATTAAAGCACCGCATCTCTAACGTTGAACAGGCGCTTCAACTTAGTCAAATTGACCAACTCTCTATCCATCAAGAAGAAACTCTTTTTTCTCTAAGCAAGATGGAAAGAAATAATAATCACATCATTGTAAGAAAGATCGACTTAAATAAGCATTTATCTTCGTGTCAAATTCCCTTATCATTAACTAACTATGACTGTAATACAGTTCTTATTACTTGTTGCGATAAAAAAATGTATCACTTTGATCATAACGGAAACTTTCTAGGAAAAGTCGACCAGCAAAAATTGACGACACAAACCCCCGCAATCAAATGCAATCACGATTATAAGCTGATTCGAGATCCCCTTTCTTTGACTTGCCTAGACGAAAACGATGCAGAGGTTTGGTGCTATTCTATTTTGGCCCCAACGCCCGCTATCATGGACAATAGTCAATACACTTATGTCGGGTCAAAAGATGGCTATTTCCGCTGCTTGGACCCAAACGGAGAGTGTGCATGGCGTTTTAAAACAAAAGGAGAAATCACTCTTGCTCCAGTGATGACTTCAAGCAAAACAGTTTTTTTCCTATCAAACGACTTTACTTTATATCGCGCATATGAAAGAAGTTGGCTGGGAAAAGTTTTACCTTGTTACTTTGACTAGCCCCATTCAAGTCAGTAAACATCGAGTAGAAAGCGCTTTTCCTTTCTGAGCTGTTTGAAATAAGTTTTAGCTCCGAGCTCCGAAAGTCTTCCCTCTTTTTGTATAATAGATAGGAATGCCGCCATGACAGCTTTTGCCATTGAGTTTTTATCGCCGCAAATATACACCTGCGCTTTTTCCTTTTCCAGCCACTGCCAGACTTCAGCAGCGTGCTGGAAGAGGCAGTGCTGAACATAGAATTTAGTCGCTTGATCGCGCGAAAAAGCGGTACTCGTGCGCAGAAACTGCTCTTTTTCGAGTGTTTCAAAGAAAGAGCGGTAGTAATAGTCAAAAGAGCGATGGCGCTCACCAAAAATCAACCAATTCTTCCCCGGCGCCCTTTCATGGTAGCGTTGTTGTAAAAATCCCCTGTAGGGCGCTACTCCAGTCCCAGGCCCAATCATGAGAATCGGTGTCATCGGGTTCGCTGGCAAGGTAAAGTCTCTGCTCGGCTGCAAATAGAGCGGAATTGGCGTTTTTCCAATCACAGCATCCTCACAAAGAAACTGACTGCCAATACCGCGCCTTTTCTTTCCTTCTTGTTCGTAACTAAATGTCGCCACAAGAAGGTGTCCTTCTTCTCCAACAACTGCTTGAGACGAAGCGATCGAATAGAAACGAGGAAGAAGCGGCGCAAAGCATCTGACAAGCTCATGTAAAGGGATGTTTTGACTATTGCAGCGGGTAAAAAAAGTCGCTAAATCTGTCCCATGATTAGGGGGCAACTCTTTTTGTGCCGCCTGCTGTCCGACCAATTTAACCAGCTTATGAGGAGTCCGCATGAGATCGACGCGATGAGATAAAAAATCATACAAAAACGTCTTTTGCTGCCGGCGAGGATCCGTGAACTGTTCAGCTCCCGATAATTGAAGCCGATCTAATAGCTCACCGACAAGATCAGATGGGTTCGTTGGGAAAACTGCAAAGGCATCGCCTACCTTGTACCTGAGATTAGCACCAGATAGATCTAAGACGATATGGTAAGTTTTTTTTGTCGATCCTTCCTGATTTAGCAGCTTACGCTCTTTAATTTTAGCTAGGAAGGGATGTTGTTTGTCATAAATCCCCATGACTATTCCCCTATTACCTGTGAGTGCGCCCTATTTCACGCCACGAGACTATTTCACTTGACCCCGAGTTTGCTTGAATTTTTTACCTAAGATCGAGTACGAAAAGGCAAAGCTATAGCTCTATATTTGTTCCCAAGTGATGACGAAAAAAATACTTCCTTTTCTTCAAAGCCTTTGTCTTTTAGTGCTACTTTCGACTTTAGGTTGCGCAACTAGCAGCTATAACCCGCACTATATTGTTTCTGATGCCGTACCGATCAAAACTTCTACAGACACTCAAAATTTAGAAGAGCAGGATTGACATCCTCCCACACTTCAAGGAATGGGTTTTACGCTCTACTTTTGATAAATTGAGCTAAGAAAAAAATTCACTACAGTCCTGTTTTTGCCAAGCCTTATTTAACTGCGCTATCTTTTTATTAGAAATTATGCCCAAACAATCAATAGCTGCTAGCAGCCGAGCACGCGTTCTATCTTTGCCCAAGATGGCCACTGAATCAAATAGCGGCGGGCCTTGTTGCTTTCCTGTCAAAGCGGTAAAAAGTACTTTCATCACAATTTTCTTATGGTGGACGCCAAACAGAGTCGCAATCTCATGAGAAGCTTTTTCAAACCCATTGCGCCCCCAATCTTCTTTTTCGTCCATAAGCCAAATCATACACTGCAACAACATAGCGCTTTGGTCAGGGGTAATTGATTTAGGCTGCAGGAGCTCTTTATCATATTCGATATGATTGACAAAGAGAAAACCACATAATTCGATAAATTCGCCAAACGTCTTGATTCTAGTATGAATCATCGGTGCGATTTGGGCCATCTTATCATCGGAAAAAGCCCATTTTCTGATAGCCGTCCATAGCTGGTCTTCTGGAATAGCATGCATCAAATACTGTTGATTGATCCAATCGAGTTTTTTAACATCAAAAAAAGCCCCAGAAACCCCCACGCGTTCAAGAGAAAATTCAGCGATGATTTCCTCTAAAGAATAAACTTCGCGATCTCCCTCCATGCTGTAGCCCATTAAAGTCAAAAAGTTGACAAATGCTTCGGGCAAATAGCCGCTATCCCTATAGTAGAAGATAGAGGTGGGGTTTCTCCGTTTAGAAAGCTTCTTTCCATCGGCTCCTAACAGTAATGGAAGATGGATAAACTTTGGCTGTGGCCAACCAAACGCCTCGTAAAGCAAAACATGCTTAGGCGTCGAGCTCATCCATTCATCGCCACGAATAACGTGCGTGATTCCCATTAAATAATCATCGACAACATTCGCTAGGTGATAAGTTGGATAGCCATCTGACTTCATCAAAACTTGATCGTCGACATCAGCCCAAGGAGTTGTGATTTGACCTTTGATCGCATCATCGTAAACACACTCTCCCGTTAAGGGGACTTTTAATCGGATAGTAAATGGCTGATCCGCTCGTTCGCGCTGCTCGATTTCTTCTGGGCTTAAGTTGCGATAGCGGCGATCATATCCGCCGCGCTTCCCCATTTTGATATTCACTTCACGCATTTCTCTTAACTCTTCTGGCGTCGCAAAGCACTTGTAGGCTTTGCCATCGTCGAGAAGCTGCTGACACATCTGCCGATACTTCTTACTTCGCTCCGATTGCCGATAAGGTCCGTGTTTTCCTCCAATATCGGGCCCTTCATCCCATTGAATACCGAGCCAGCGCAGCGATTCAAAGATACGCTGTTCATATTCAGGACGACTTCGACTTTGATCGGTATCTTCAATGCGCAAGATGAACTCTCCTCCATGGTGGCGAGCAAAAATAAGGTTAAACAGCGCCATATAGGCTGTTCCAACATGAGGGTCTCCTGTCGGAGAAGGGGCAATGCGTGTACGAACTTTCTCTGTCATTAGTTTTTCTTAACCCGTATTTTTTACAAGCTCTGCTAAAAAGCGAGGCAATCTATTTTTTTGAAATTTCAAGGAGATCTTGTAGGGAGCCCCTATTTTTCCTTGCTAGCCTATAGATTTCAAGTCAAAATCGCACTCACAGGTAATGGGGTTTGTTATGAGGAAAATTAACGCTATTTGAGTGACTTGCTTTTCACTCTTTCTGGAAGCTGATTTGTTACCCTTGTCTCATGGACAATGTGTACAAATCAGCTTCCAAAAATTTGCTAGAAACCTGGTAAAAACCAAAAACATTTTCATTTACGGATAGGTTCTTGCAAGGTCCTCTTAAATCTACGAGACCGATCTAACAACTTTCCACTAACTAAATTAAGCTTTTGATTTTAAGTACTATAAATTCAGCGTTTAGTTTAAATAGCTTCTCCCAGCAGTCAAGCAAAAATCTTGTAAAAGATATTTTGCTTTTTAGCGTATTATAAATAAAACACTTAAATTAAGTTATTTAGATAAATCAACTCGTAACGGGCAAGATAATCATTTTTTTGTATAAAAATTTAATTTAAAAA
>JBCCHO010000088.1:0-8429 GCA_039028715.1 Chlamydiota bacterium
AAGTCAAAGGCATTGGAGGGAAAGACTTTCTGATTCAAAAAAAATTTATAGAGGAGCTGTTTGGAGTAGCAGCTTAAAGAGGGCAAAATAGGATGTCAGAGGGCGATTTTGTCAATGAGATCCCTATTTGCACCGGAACCCATATCTATGTATCAATTCCTCCTTACCAAAGTGTAAGTAAACTGTTGCAACGACTGAAAGGGAAAACCTCAAGAAAAATCCAACAGGAATATCCTGAATTGAGAAAACGTTATTGGAGAGGGCATTTATGGGCTGTAGGGTATTTTGTCTGAACATCTGGGAACGTTACAGATAAGATGATTAAAGATTATATTGAAAAACAAGAATCAAAGGATAGCAAGTTTGGTGACTTTAAAGTCGAAAATTAGGCATTTATGCCAAACCTTATTCTCTGGATTTGCAATCCAGAGTGGTTAAATACCAGACTGGAAACTGATAACCTCGTTGTAACTATTGAAAGATTGGCATCTTTTGTTACTGCTGGCGCTGATGCTTGTTTCTTAAAGTAAGAGGCTTAAATTTAAGCAATATGCCGCGGCTCAAAGTGTATAACTGATATGATGTGAGACCTGAATTTTACCTTATTTGGGGTTGGGCAACTTACCCCATCTAAATAAACCTGTCATCTTGAATTTGTCGATTTATCTCATCTCTTTTCCTTTTCTCTTCCTCTTTTTTTCTATCTACTTCAGCTTCAGCGATCTCTGGGCCAGCTATAGCAACTCCAGCTATAGCTATGGGACCCCCAATAGCTGCCCCGCCTGGTAAACAGCTTATGGCAGCTCCTGCTACAATCATCAATAATCCAAATACCCCTCGTCCGTGATTTTTGTCTTTAGAACATAATATAACTTCAGGATTAGATGGACTATACCTACCTCTCAGTGGTCTTATTTCTCGGCCATTCCATATTACCACTGTATCCTCTCCTTGTTGGATGTCCTGATAAAGATTAACTGAACTTGTAAGATCTATACTTTCAACCATTAGAACAAACTTCCTATACTTAAAAATTTAAAAAAACCCAATAACTTCAAGGACATAATGATTAAACACACTCCGCTGATAGTTAGTGCGCAGTAATCGATGCATTGTTTTAATTTATATCTTTGAAGGTAGGGAATGAATTTTCTTAGAGCATAAGCTAAAGAAGTACTTCCCCCTGCGAATAACACTATTCCAAAAATAATTTTAAAGGCTTCGAGCCACATGATTAATTTTTTATTAGCAAGTTAAAAAAAAGAGTGGATAATTCCTGATGTGTCTGATAAAAGTTAAGAAAAAAATTTGGAAAACTCAAGTAGATACTCAAATTTTCTCAAAAATTAAACTTGATATTACTTCAGGGAAAATATACTAGTTTTTGCTGTTTTTGAAAGTGGTATTATCAAGATTTTCTTAGAAATAGCTGAAAAACTAGCTTTTTAACTGACAAACCTCACAATTTTTGGTTATTTCTCTCTCTAACCATTATCAAATTTAATTTTTGGGAAATTTGAGTAGGTATTCTCTTATATCAGACACATCAGGAATTGTCTACTTTTTTTTTTAACTTGGGTGTAAATAAAAGTGTTGGTAAGTAAAATTTCCCTTGACGTCTTAGCATGGACCAGCGGGGCCATTTGAACAGAAAGGTACGGTTTCAAATATTACCTGTTAGTTTGATGCTCGTATTTCCTTGGACAAATCGTCATTTACTGCCTTATGATATCCCTATGATTTCTTCCAATTTTTTTATTCTATCCTCTTGTTTTTGAATAATAGACTTTTGATCTTCAATTTCTTTTCTAAATCATGACAGCTATCCCAAAATGTTCTAACGGGAGAGCCATGATCTCCCGCTGTGTTAAAATATCTTTTTTGTCCATTTTTAAATGTAGCGCGTATAGCAACTGTCCCCAGTGTATGTTCATTCCTCCATTCTTCGGATTCGCCAACTACTACTCCTGAAATCCCAATAAAAAAAGTGCAAATAACTCGATTAAAATTGAACATAACCAAACCTTTTATAAAAAAAGTGAAAAACTAGTAACGAACTAAGGTAAAACATGTCTTTTAACTCCGTGCTTTTTCATCCAGTTATGAAGGTTCGCTTCTGTAGTACCATATCTTTTAGCGATAAATCTTTGGGTAGACCCGCTTGATAGTAAAGCCTCTATTTCAGGGCGAAATACATCAAGCTTACTTTTACCTGGACCTTTGGGTCTTCCCAGCTTTACCCCTGCTTCTTTCTTAGCTCTTAAAGCTTCTTTCGTCCTTTGAGAAATCAAATCCCTTTCGATTTCACCCGCCATTGAAAAGGCCATAGCAATAATTTTGCTTTGGATGCTTTGGTTAAGCTCCCAATTCCCTTTCACGGCAAAGACTTTTATCCCCTTTTGAGTAGCAAGCGACAAGATTTCCATGCATTCGAGCATGCTTCTTCCAAGACGAGAAAGTTCACTAACGATAATGCTATCGCCGTTTTTTAACTCCTCAATAAGTTCTCCAATCTTGCGGTCTTTCCAACGGATTCTTCCAGAGATTTTTTCTTCTATGAAATCAATCTTGCCAATTTGAAAAGCCGACTAAGCAAAGAAGAACTTTCTTCCTGTTACAGTCTTAGTGAAAAAGAACTGGATTATGTGCAGAAGCATTCGGTAGGTGATAGCCACCAGTTAACCTTTGCCATTCTTCTCAAAACACGACAGATATTGAAATATTTTCCATCTATCGAATCTGTCCCTATTCAAATCAAAAGCTATCTTTCTCAGCAGATGGCTTTAGTAAATGGGAGTCCTATTTGCCTCGACGATTTTGATCACAAAAAGGCTTATTGGAGATACAGACAAACCATACGCAAATATCTTGGAAGCAAAAAGTATGGAAAAGTTGATGCTGATCATTTGAGAAAGGTAATAGTAAGCGCAGCTTACAAGATGAGTGACCCAGCAGATCTAATCAATGTAGGGATCGAAGAGCTGGTTAAAAATAACGTTGAGCTTCCTGCTTTTAGCACACTAGACCGATTGGCTAACCATATCAGAACTAAAGTGCACACTGAAATCTACCAGAAAACCTTTCACAATCTTGGTTCGGAACAAAAAGAAAGGCTAAGTAAATTGTTGGATGTTCCCGTTAATGATCATTTCAGCGAGTTTTCTCGCCTAAAACAACATCCACACACGCCTACATTAAGTCATATTAAGCTCTGGGGGGATCGGCTAGCGTGGATTCAAGATATTTTAGATGCAGAGCCAATTATAGAAAATATTTCTTATACGAAAGTGCGTCAGTTCGCAGCTGAAGCTAAAGCTTGTACTATTGCTGATATGCGTGGAATTCGCGATGAGGCAAAGAAATTCACTCTTCTCGCATGTTTCCTTGATCAAGCACAAAGAGAAACCGTTGATGCGCTCATTGACATGTTTTTAAGACGTATGAAGCGAACGGAAAATACTGCTAGAGGAGCTAGCTGTTATTCAGGATAAACATCGCGAATGGGAAGAGTCTTTGATTGCCGTCTTGGGGGATGTTCTTCATCAAACTAGTGAAGAAGATGATAATGATGTATTTGGATCTCAAGTACGTCGAATCTTGGATAAACAAGGGGGTATTCCCATTTTGAAAGAGATCCATAATAAAGTCTCTGCGTACCACCAAAACAACTATTTACCCCTTCTGTGGAGTAAACATGTAAGGTACCGATCTGTCTTATTTCAATTGCTTGATTTGATACAAATTGCTTCGGCAACCCAAGATCAGCACCTGTTGGTTGCGCTAGATTTCGTCAAAAAATATCGCCATAGCCATCGCAAGCTCTTGCCTTATGAAATTGATCTTGGCTTTTTAAGTCAGCGCTGGCTCTCTTTCGTTCAAGCACGGAAAAAAGGAAAAGCCTTTCTCGTACGCCGATTCATTGAAGTCTGTGTCTTCACCTATTTGGCTCATAGTTTACAATGCGGGGACATCTTCGTGATAGGATCAGAAAAATACGCTGATTATCGTAAGCAGCTACTTTCTTGGGAACAGTGCAAGCGACGGTTAAATAATTACTGCGCAGCTATCGAGATTCCCAACAACAGTCGGGACTTTGTCGATCACTTAAAGCAACAGTTAGCGGAGAAAATAAGAGACATCGACAAAGGCTTTCCAAGCAACTCCGAATTAACCATTGACCCCGATGGAATCCCTCACCTAAAAAGGCAAAAACTGGACTCCTACCCTGAAGGATTTAAGGAATTCGAGGAGATGGTGATTTCTAAAATGCCGGAAAGGCATCTGCTTTTTTCATACTTGAAACGAAAAAATGGGCACATACTTGGATAAAGTAGGGGCCATTATTCCGTTTCAAGCATGGGAAAAAGAAAAATTCAAATAAATATTCATAGGTCGCACTCACAGGTAATACTTGCTAAGTTTTGAGCCCCAATCCTATCCCGGTATCTTAGCTTATCTTCTCGAAATGTAACATCTAGTGCCCAGTGTGATAATGCAAGCTTTTGCCTTTAAATATAATTATTTTTTTATTTTACTTTACTTTTACTTTACTTTAATTTATGATAATTAATTTGATAAATAAAGAGAGAGAGAAAAGAAATGGAAACTATATGTTCGATTAGCAATGAATCTGAAATAGTATCCGCTCCCACAGAAATTACCCAAAACGAGTGGGATTTGTTTATAGATGATAATACTATTGGCTTTTATAAAAACCTAGAAGACGCGCTATTAGCTTCCGGCTATTTAACAACTTTGCGAAACATCCAGATTCTATCGCTTCCTCAAACAATGAAAAAAATTTCAAACTGTACGTTTATTGACTGTGATCTGAAAGATCTTAGCTTTGCAAAATATTGCTTAGATGACGTCGTTTTTTCTGGATGCAACTTGGAAGATACCAGCTTTTTTCAATCAAAAGGAACGGTTTCTTGTCAAAACTGCTACCTCATAAAGAGTTGTTGGAACGGATTTAAAGGAAAAGTAGAAATCAGCGGCTCGGATTTATCGGCGAGCACTAGCACTTGGCCATCAAATGATCTGCTTGAAGGAGCAACGTTTTTAGAAACGCAGTTAGATAAGGAATCTTTCATTAAAAATGTCTCATTAACAAACGCTATTTTTGGCTCTAACGAATACGCTATTTTTTTTGACCAGGATAGTGTCATTCCTCAAACAAAACCTTTGATCTTTATCGGCACCGACGTCTATCAATCGGGCTTGTTTGGAATGGCTCCGAAGAGAATAATGGAGCAAAAAAACCAAGTGGTCATTGCTCGTTACAACCACTATCCTGAATCGATTGATTTAGACATTTTAGAAAAAGAGATTCACGAAAGTATAGATCAGTACCGGGTTAAAAAACCCTGTGGGATAAGTAGCGCGGAATGGATATTGGAAAATAGAAAAGAGCACGGAGAAATCCAAAAAGTTGCCAGAATAGCAAAAAATTATTTTAGCAAGTTAGATGGGCTTATGCTCCCAGGTGGAAGCGATATTCCAGAAGTTTTTTACACCCTGACTCCTCAAACTCTTGATGAAGATGGGAAGAAGGAGTTGCTGCGCAGTGTGATGGAGTTTGCTTTACTGAAATTATCATTAGAGGCCGACAAACCCATTTTGGCGACTTGCCGTGGGGCACAAATAGCCAATATTTTTCTAGGGGGCTCTTTAAAAACTCTCGATGATTATCAAGAGGGAATGAATCAGCCTCTTATTAAGAGCCCTTTAAAAGACAAAGAATTGACACTATGGAATGACCTTACGCCAGAAGCTAAAAAACTTTTTCAAACTTTTCAAAATGAAAAAAATTTATTGCTTTATAGTAGTCACCATCAAGCACTAAATCCCCTAGGAAAAGGGGTATTACCTATTTTAGTTGACGAGCAAGAGACGCCAAAATTTTCTTTTGCTCAACGCGGGCGTTGGGTTTTAACTCAAATTCACCCCGAGTATGCAGAATCACCAGAAAACGATCTTGAATTAATCGATCAGTATCCAGATTTTCTAGAAAAAAGAACGGAAATACAGCATTGCCTCGATCTGATTAGAGATCGGAATCGATTACAAAATGCTTCTGAAGAAGAACAAGCGTTTATAAGGAATATGGTAACTATTTGTGAGAACACTTACGGCGACAAAAACTCGCTTTTTTTCTTGAATAACATCGGCGCTAAACCTTTTAATGAATTCTGCGAATACTTAGATTTTTTTGGGAGTGTTATTGTTGTTATTTACGAAGATTTGATCACATCTTATCCCAATGGAGTCGAAGATGTTTTGGCTGTTTCTCGCTGTAGCAACTACATCTTTAGCTTTTTTGCAAACCAGGTGCAAAGAGAATATGAGTCAAAAACCAAGTCGGAAGAAAACTTTCTTGCGTAAATTTTTTTAAATCTCGGTATTTAAACCCAAGCATGGTCAAGCGCATTTTCTTCGATTACTTTCCACCTGCCGGATAAGAACCCAGGGAAAAAGTCGATCAAAATAGCCGCGCCAAATCACCGATCTTTTTGCATTTTGTATTCGCTCCTAACGTAGCCTCTAGCCCGTATTTCTCACAAGGCTCTGGAAAAATTTGGAGTATCTGTTTTCCGAATATTCCGAGGAGCTCTTTGGGAAATGGTTACAACCATTCCCTGCAAGATCTCAATTAGAAATCTCGAAAAATATCTTGCTTAAGCTTTTTAGCAGAGCTTGTGAGAAATACGGGCTAGTGAGGCTTAAGCTGGTCAACTCGGAGCTTGCGTTAGGGGATTGAGTAGTTGACATCGTTTCAATTTTTGGTGTGTTGTGCGGTTTCTCCCAATTCCTCTTGAAAACGAGGCTGTATATAGAAGAGAAATAAAAAGAAAATCAGAATTGATATAATTAACAACTCAATTGACAGAGGAAATGAATTTTTAGTAGGTAAACGACTAATAATCATGCTAAAACAAAAGCTAATAGACATTTGAACAAAACCTAATGATGCCCCAGCAACACCTGCATTCTTTTTATAGTGCGTCATCGCTCCTGTTGTGCAATTTGGAAGAACCATGCCACCACCTAAAGTTGCAAAGAAAGGAGGAATCAATAAGGAAAAGGCGTTGAATACCCCTGACAAAGAAAGGAAAAATAAAATACATGTTGATGCTACCATTAAAAAACTACCAAGAAAAATGATATGAGTAATTTTCACATAGGAAACAACTCTACTACAAATGATTGAACCCATGACCGTACCACATGCAATAGCCAATATTGCCCAGCCATATTGCACAGGCGTTAATCCTAATTGAGTTTGAAATAGAAAAGGACTAGCAGTAGCATAACTAATTAAATATCCGTAACATAATGCTGACATTAAGCTAAATGACAAAAAAACTTTGTCAGTAAATATATTTTTATATGTTTTTAGCACAGCATGAATATGCAACAATTTTCTGTGGTTTCTATCCAAAGTTTCTGGAAGCAAAAGAAAAATAAGTAGCCATGCTAATGCCGCGTAGAAAAACATCGCGGAAAAATTAACTCTCCATCCTAAATAGCTTTGGATATACCCGCCAAAGACAGGCGCAACAATCGGTGTCACAGACCAAGTCATAGCAATCTGAGCGGAAACCTTAGCCATCTGTTTCCCATGAAAAGCATCTCGCATTACAGCTCTCACGTTAACAATTGCAGCTCCAATTCCCAAACCCTGAAGTGTACGAAAAACGATAAGCATTAACGCATTAGTTGAAAATAATGCACCTAAAGAACTGATTAAAAATAGAGCCAGTCCAAAATGTAAAATAGGTTTTCTACCAATGTTGTCAGATATAGGGCCATAAAAGAGTTGAGAAACACCGAAACCCAATAAATAGAGAGGAATCGTTAATTTTATTAAAGATACAGAACTATGTAAACTCGTGGCAATATGTGGCATTGATGGTAAGTACAAGTCAACACCAAGTTGTCCCAGGGTTACCATCATAAATAAAACGATTGCAATCTGCTTTTTTTGAGATCGAAAATTCATGCTATTACCTGTGAGTGCGACCTATGGGTATTTAGAGGAGGCTCCTCGCGCAAAAATCGCTTTCGAAGGGAAGTTTAATGATTTTGACTTGAGAACTACTTTTTGTAAATTGAAATATCCTGCTAAGGATAGGCAATTTACAAAAAGTAGTTCTCAAGTCAAAAGCGCGAATTTCACTAAGCAGAGATAGGCAAAGGATTAGGCCTTTAATCAAAAAAAGAAGGAGAAAAAAGAGGTCATAAATTTTGTCGATATGCAGATGACTGCAATATCTATGTCCGAAGCCCTAAAGCCGGAGCAAGAGTTCTCAAGAGTATAGATAAATATATCAATACGAAGTTGAAGCTGAAAATAAATAGGGAGAAAAGTACAACAACCTTCGCATGGAAGAGGACTTTTCTAGGTTATTCTTTCCTAGGGATAAAAA
>JBCCHO010000089.1:0-8319 GCA_039028715.1 Chlamydiota bacterium
CGAATAGCAGATTAAGCCAGAAACTTTAAGCTTGAACCTCAATTGTAGGCATAAATAAAACATGCCAATTCAAAAGTCATCAACTCTCAAAGTTGAGGAATAAAAAGATGTTTTAGTCTTGACAATTCACATAGCAGAACCTGTGAAAATAGCACTGGTCTCTTTTCTTTGGCTTCGACTAGAATTTAATCATGGAAGCTCAGGTTATTGAAGCGCCCCATCACCCACGCCCACGCTTGTTGTATCATGTTGTTGCTAGTGCTCGAATTCCTCAGTCGCGTTTTTTCGGTTAAAGTTCCCGCTGCTTTTGGGTATGCGTCGACGCGGATGATCTTAGCTGCACTGACCACTTTGCTGTTGACGATCACCATCGGCCCATGGATGATTAGAAAGCTTTATTTGCTCAAGACGGGACAGTCGATTCGAGTAGAGGCCTGTCCATTTTTAGCTGATCTGCATCAACATAAAAAAAAGACCCCGACGATGGGGGGAGCGCTGATTCTTTGTTCGATGCTGATTGCGCTTTTGCTTTGGATGGACTGGAAGAGCAGCTTTACCTTGCTGCTCCTGATGACGACCGTTTGGCTTGGATTTCTGGGCGGCATCGATGACTATCTCAAGATGAAGCGCAAAAGTTCGCGGGGCATTCGCTCTCGGTATAAGTTTTGCCTTCAAGTGGCGTTTTCGACATTGTTTGCACTTTATCTTTTCTACCCGGTAGTGACAAAGGTGATTCAAATCGGCGATTGGTTTTCTCCACCCGTTGTCAAGGCGCAGTTCCTCGAACATGAGCATCAAGTATCTGATGATGATGGGCAACAAGGCTATGGCTATTACTATGTTCCGTTTAAAAAAAATCCGCTTGTTTTCTTATCGGGATGGCAAGTGATTGGCGCTATTGTGATCACGGTTTTAGTGGTGACAGGGGCGTCAAATGCCGTGAATCTTTCCGATGGTTTAGATGGCTTGGCCGCTGGGCTTGTGCTGCTCGTCGCGATTGTGTTTGCAGTGTTTGCTTTTTTATCTAATCACAGCGAGATTGCCGCCTATCTTAATATTGCCTCGATTAAAGGGAGTGTCGAGATTGGGGTTTATTTGTGCGCAATGGCCGGCGCTTGTTTGGGCTTTTTGTGGTATAATGGCTATCCAGCGCAAGTGTTTATGGGCGATACGGGCTCGCTTGCTCTCGGAGGCATTTTAGGTGTTGCCGCAGTGCTTTTACAGCGCGAGTTTTTGCTCGCTTTGGTCGGCGGCGTTTTTGTCTTGGAAGCTGGTTCGGTCATCTTACAAGTCCTCAGCTATCGCTATCGAAACAGGAAGCGGATTTTTCGCTGCACCCCATTGCACCATCACTTTGAGTTTAAAGGATGGCCTGAACCGACAGTTGTCCTTAGGTTTTGGATCATTGGTTGGATCCTCGCACTGATTGGGCTGGCATCGCTTAAGTTTCAATAAATTTTTTTAAAAGAATGCTTGCTGTGAAAAAATACGCACTTGTTATTGGGTTGGGGATAAGCGGTCAAGGAGCTGTTCGGTTGCTCTTATCGCGCGGTTATCAAGTCATTGGATGTGATCGCGAAATCAAGAAAAAAGAAAAATTGGGGATTCGCTTGATGGCCGATACCGACCTCTTGCCGAAAGTTCCATTTCAGATTGCAGTGCTATCGCCCGGCATTCCCTTAACGCACCCGCTTTGCGTCGCTGCACGTGCGCGCGGCATTGAGGTTATCGGTGAGGCTGAGCTCGCTTTTCGCTATCTTTCCCAGCGTTGCATTGGGATTACGGGAACAAATGGAAAAACGACATTAACGCTGCTGCTGGCGCATGTACTGGCGATAAGCGGCAAACCAGCGCGTGCTTTGGGGAATGTAGGGACGAGTTTAGCCGACTATGCATGCCATCCGCAGCCCGATGAAACGCTTGTCGTTGAGTTGAGCTCATTCCAGCTAGAAACGTTGAACACGCGCGCGTTGACTTGCGGTGTGATCACTTCGATCACGCCCGATCATTTGGATCGCTACTCCTCATTTAAGGATTATGCTCGCACCAAAGCGCGGCTCAGCTCGCTCATTGAGCCCGGGGGTAAACTTTTTGTCTCATCAGAGGTAATGAGCCAGTATCGGGCATTTTTTTCGCCGCAAGCTCTCGTTGAGGAGGTGCCCTCGGTTTCCTGTTTACAACTAACAAAAAAGAAGGGATACTGGGGGAAATTGGATCGAGAAAAGGTCTTTTTTGTCCAGGCGGTAGCAAACTACATCGGTATCAATGAAACTGAGTTGCTAGAAGGGCTACGCACCTTTTCTCCGTTGCCTCATCGCCTTGAAGATCTCGGAGATATTGGTGGCATTTCCTTTTACAACGATAGCAAAGCAACCAATAGCGAAGCTGTTTTGTTTGCGATTAGGACGCTTGACCGCCCCGTGCTTTTAATTGCCGGTGGATTGGATAAGAAAGGGGATTTTAGCAAATGGAAAAAAGCTTTTGCAGGAAAAGTAAGCCACATTATGGCAATAGGTAAAGCAGCTTCTCTTATTCAGTCTGCTCTTGGCAGCGCTTTTGATGTGACGCTTTGTCAGACATTGGATCGGGCGGTTGCGGTTGCTTATGATCGGGCGAAAAAAGGCGATGTGATTTTACTTTCGCCTGGATGTGCGAGCTTTGACCAATTTTCTAATTATGAAGAGCGGGGAGACCGCTTTAAACGCCTAGTTTCCAGCCTTAGGAGTAGGATATGAATCGAAGAGATATCATTATTGCAGCTGCGCTAGTGAATGTCGGCCTACTGATTGTCCTTGTCGTTGCCAGTGTAAAAAGAGAGCCAAAGCAAGCTGTGGTGATGCCCAGTCGCACAGTGGCTGATCTTGAGATCCCTGTCACTCTCGCGCCTACCTTGTCGAATCGCGATCACCAACACCTTCCGTTATCGCCAAAGCCATCACTGGATGCGCGGAAAGAAAGCGCGCCCAACAAGGTGGCCGCCAAGGTAGCTCAAGAAAAAAAGAGAAGCAATGACATATCTAAAATAAAAGCGCAGCAAATGCCTGTCTCGCCGGCTTCAGAATGCGTTGTTATCGTGAAAAAGGGAGATGTGCTCGAAAAAATTGCAAAAACGCATTGCGTCACTGTCGAAGCAATTTTGAGCTTAAATCAGTTAAAAACGACGCGGCTGCAAATTGGCCAGCGGTTAAAAATTCCAGTTGCTAAGCAAACAAAAAAAGAAAAAACGCTACCAGTCAGTCAAAAGCAACATATTGTCAAAGAAGGGGAAAATCCATGGACAATTGCAAAACAGTACAAAATGAAGGTTGAAGATCTGCTACAGCTCAATAACTTAACTGAGCAAGAAGCAAAAAAGCTGCGGCCAGGGCGTTCGCTGCGAGTTGAGTAGACCAAAAAAATGCGCACAAGTGTTTTTATTCTGTTAGCGGCTATCTGTATTCTCTTTGCTATTGGCTTGATCATGGTATTTAATACCACTTCAGCTGAGATTTTGGATCGCCATCTCGAAGTGAGTACGCACCGCTCTTTGATTCGCCAACTCATTGCTGGCTGCGTCAGTTTGATGGCAGGGCTAGTCGTTTGGTTTTTCGGCTATCAGAGAATTTTTCCTTGGGTGAGCTACGTCTTTTACTTGGTGCTCATTTTGTTGGTCGCGGTGTTTATTCCAGGCATTGGGCAAAAAATTAATGGCGCCAATCGGTGGATTGGTTGGGGACTTCTTTCTTTTCATCCGTCTGAAATCATGAAAATTGCATTGCCTCTTTATTGTATTCGACTGATTGAAAAAACCAAGCCAATGACCTGGCGTCGGTTTTATCAATTAGCGCTCATAGCTGCATTGCCCATTGGGTTGATTTTAATCGAGCCCGATATGGGAACGTCGATGATGCTTTTTTGTGTTTTGGGAGCTCTTTTTTTTCTTTGTCGGATTCGGCTACTATATTGGTTACTTCCCGCTTGTTGTTTTGGCCTAGTGGCCGTTGGCGCTGCTTTACAAATGCCCCATGTTAAGCAGCGCCTTAAAGTGTACCTCCATCCGGAACTCGATCGACTGGGCAAGGGGCATCAGCCGTATCAAGCAAAAATTGCGGCTGGATCGGGAGGCCTGCTTGGGCTCGGTATTGGCAAAAGCTTGCAAAAACTCAACTACTTACCCGAAGCGCGTAGCGACTACATTGCGGCTATTTATGCTGAAGAATTTGGCTTTGTTGGGGTGGTATTTTTAGTTTTTCTCTATTTGCTTGTTGCTTCGAGTGGTTTCTATATTGCCTTGCGCGCGCCGGATCGCCAGGGTTTTTATCTCGCTGCTATTCTCACTTTTTTACTTTCATTCCAAGCTTTTTTGAACTTAGGCGTTGTCTCAGGTTTATTGCCGAGCAAAGGGATTAACTTGCCTTTTTTTAGCCAAGGGGGATCGTCATTGCTTGCCAACACGCTCATCATTGTTTTGATCATGAGCGTTGGTAAACGCCTACCCCGCAAGGAGCCCAAGTTTCGGCGGAAATTTGAACCGCCGGTTACTCCAATGGATGCAAGACACTCTTTTGGATCTTTGAGCAACCAAAATAGCCGAGATTCCTACAAAGATCAGGTTAAAACAAGAACGAACAATTGCGACTTTGGGTAAGCTAACAATGGTCAATCAAAACTCTCAACTCAAAATTGTCATTGCCGCTGGAGGAACAGGGGGTCACCTTTTTCCCGCTCAGGCATTAGCAGGTGATCTTAGAAAATACGCTCCGGGCATCGCGATCGCTTTTTTAGGTGCTCACTTAAGTCGCAATCCCTACTTTGATCAGACTCACTTTCAGTCAAAGGACATTGCAAGTGCAACAATTTCCAAAAAGCGGGTATTTCAACTATTCCGGTCGCTGTGGTCGCTGCAAAAAGGGCTACTACAAGCGCTTGCCTTTTTCCGCAAGTTTCGCCCAGCGGCAGTGATTGGTTTTGGCAGTTTTTACTCGCTGCCGACGCTGGCCGCTGCTAAAATAAGAGGAATTCCAATTATTCTTTTTGAGTCTAACGTTTTACCTGGGCGAGTCAACCGCTTTTGCTCTCGATGGGCGAAGGTTTCCGCCGTGCAATTTTTTGTCTCGCAGCTTAGGCTTAAAGGGGAAACAGTTTGCGTCAAGATGCCGTTGTTAAAGCGGCAACAAGCAGTGACTCAAAGTGAAGCGAGGCATTACTTTCAGCTCGATCCCGAGAAGTTAACGCTCCTTGTTTTTGGCGGGTCTCAGGGCGCGCAGCCGATCAACTGCCTGGTTTGTGGTGCACTTGAATCGCTGATTGCCCGCGCAATCGACTTCCAAGTGATTCACGTCGTGGGTTCCGAGCAACGAGCAGAGAAATTGCGGGCGGTCTACGCAAAACACGGCGTTTTGGCGTGTGTCAAGTCGTTTGAAAACCGGATGGATCTCGCCTGGACAGCCGCCGACTTGAGTATTTCGCGAGCGGGATCGGCAACTTTAGCTGAGCAGATTGAATTTTGCGTTCCTGGAATTTTAATTCCATTTCCCCATGGCACAGATAATCATCAGGCCCTTAATGCGGCATTTGTCGAAGAGGAAATTGGAGGCGCAATTGAGCTGACGCAGTCTCGGCGCGCATCTAGTCAGCTCGTCGATATTATGAGCGACTTGCTTGCCTCTTCCCAGAAAAAATTAACGGCAATGAAAATGGCATTAGTGAAGTATAAAGAACAGGAAAAAAAAGAAGATCTTGCCAAAGTTGTTCTCGATACCTTGCGCTTAACCTAACCCGAGTTAACCAGTTACAGGAACGTCAGATGAACCCAGTGGGCTATCACTTGCTCGGAATCGGTGGAATAGGAATGAGCGCTTTAGCTTATCTCTTGATCGAGCTTGGCTATCCCGTTTCTGGGCTCGATGCAAAAGAGACCGATAGCACGCGAGCGCTTATGGCGAAAGGAGCAGATATTTTCATCGGGCTAGATGCACCTATTCCCGCAGGCAGAACGGTGAGCTATAGCACGGCAATTCCCGAAGATCATCCTAGTCTTCAAGCGGCAAAGCAGCAGCAACTTTCTTTGCTCCACCGCTCTCAGCTTCTCGCTGAACTATTTGTTTCTAAAAAACCACTGCTCGTTGCTGGCAGTCACGGCAAAACGAGTACGGCGGCTCTCTTGAGCCATACCCTGCAAGCAGCGGGACTCGATCCCTCTTTTGCTATTGGTGGAATCAGCCCATCACTCGGTCAAAATGGGAAACCGGGCGCAGGTGAACTTTTCGTTGTTGAAGCAGATGAAAGCGACGGCTCTTTTTTGAACTACCACAATTTTGCTGCGATTATCACCAACATCGATGATGATCATCTCGACTATTGGCAAACAAAAGAAAAGCTCATCGAAGGCTTTCAAACATTTATTGCTCAGATAGCGCCGCCACCGCTTTTATTTTGGTGTGCTGACGACCCCATATTAACGGCGCTATCGCCTCCTGGGACGAGTTACGGGACGAGCAAAGAGGCAACGCTCCGACTAACAGCTGTAACACAGCAAGGAGATACACTAAAATTGACGCTTGCGACCGCAGCTAGCCCGTGCGTTTCTTTTACGTTGCCACTTATCGGCAACCACCAAGCGTTAAATGCTACAGCTGTCGTTGGCATTGCGCGCGCACTTGGCCTGTTAGATAGCCAAATTCAAGCGGCTTTTCAAACATTTCGCGGCATCAAAAGGCGCCTTGAAAAAAAAGGTGAAATTGCGGGAATCGCAGTTTACGACGACTACGCGCACCACCCAACTGCGCTGGCTAAGACTGTTGCAGCGCTCAAAGCAGTGAATCAAAACCGGCGATTAGTCGCTATTTTCGAACCGCACCGCTTTAGTCGGATGAAAAAATTCAAGCAAGCCTTTATCTCCTCTTTAACGCGAGCAGACCTTGTGATTGTCACCGATATTTTCGCTGCTGGAGAAAAGCCGTTAAAGAAGGTCACCGCGACAGATTTTTGCCAGGTGATGAACCAAACGCGCCGAGAGCAGGCCATCTACATTCCTCGAGCAGATCTTTTATCTTTTATCCCGTTGCTTTTGCGTCCTGGGGATGTTGTTGTGACCTTAGGAGCGGGTGGGATTACCTACTTAGGCGCAAAGCTGCTCGATATGCTGGGTTATTTACAAAGGGCTAAGCCATTGTGAAAAAATGTTTATGTGTGAAGAAAGTTTTGCTATTTTTCTGTCTTGCGCTTGGCGCAGCTCTTGCTGTCGCTTGCTTTTCTATCGGCAAAGACCACCGCGGGAAAAAAGTGAATTGTACCCACATTGCGCAAACCGGGCCCGAAAAAGCTGCGCTTCCAACAGATTACCTCGCATCGTTTCTCGGCATCCCAGTCGGGCAGCCGCTCGTTTTTGCCGAGTTTGATTTAAACGCAGCAGAGCAACGCCTACTCGCTTGCCCTGTCATTGAAAAAGCCGCTGTGACCGAAGAAGAAAAAGGAGTGCTTCTTATCGACTATACACTGCGGATGCCGGTGGCTTTTCTCGGAGACTTTTCCAACTGTGCCCTTGATCAAAAGGGCCATTGCTTTCCCTTTTTTCCTTTTTTTACCCCAAAAACAATCCCTTCTTTTTATTTCGGCTTGCAAACACTGCCCAAAACTCCTTTAAAAGGCGTCGAGGTTGATCTCGCTTTTGCCGTTCTCGATACATTAGAGAAGCTATTTCCGACGCGTTTTCCGAAGGTCATTGCGATCGATGTTTCAAAAGTTGCTCAATCTTATTTAGGGCGCCGCGAAATTGTCGTTACCTTGACAACTCGGTCGGGCTATCTTCATTATTTGCGATTAACACCAGAGCGTTACTTCGATGAGCTAAAGCGCTACGCCTCGATTTGCAGTCAGTGGCCGGGAAACTTGACTTTTGACTTAAGAGTCAATCAGTTAGCTTTTATCAAAAGTAGAGCGTAAAACCCATTCCTTTACCCAAGTTCACCCTTGTCGTGTCGAATTTTTATCGCCTCATTGATTCTAAACTACTTACAGTTTTTGGAATCGGTTGCATGAAGGCCTTGTTCACTTCTCCTTGGGAATTTTCGACTACTTTAACGCGCCTTTCGCGGTGATTTTACCTGTAAAAATAAAGGGAGCAAAGTGTGCGAAAAAGCGAACAAGTTCCGCATGAACCCTACTTAAAAAACGTAAGCACTTGATAATCAATGAAAATTCAAAAGTTCGGCACTACAAGGCTCTGTACTGGACAAAAATCTCCCGCTAGGGGTAAGCAAAGACAAAGCAAAACCTTTTTGAAAGACGAATTCATAGCCAAAGCGCTATGGATGAGGAGGAAAAAAGCGTTTAGCAAAG
>JBCCHO010000090.1:0-8104 GCA_039028715.1 Chlamydiota bacterium
ATATCTCTGGGTTTGAAGAAAACCCGTTCAAACGGAAACACTTTTCTAAAGATATTATTATCTGGGCAGTTAGATGGTATTGTCAATTCGCGCTTTCATACAGGGATTTGGTCATCATGGCACAAGAGAGGGGGATTGACATAACCCACACCACAATGATGAGATGGGTGCACACATAGGCTTTGGTGCAAACACAGATTCAACTGAAAAGAATTCCCCAATTACCGTAAATTGTTCAGTCATTATCGATTTACAGGGGGGTTAAAGCGACTGATATCTCTGGGTTTGAAGAAAACCCGTTCAAACGGAAACACTCGCTAATAATTATCTAACAAAAGTCATAGAATTTAACGAGCAATTTAAGCAGCTTGAGGTATACTTATTAGAACAAAACTTACTAATAAAAAATTAAAAGGTGTGGGAAGCATTTTCTTTCCACGCCAAATTAAGACAAAAAAGTTAGAGGGGAAGTAAAAAAGATGGTAGCTGGTGTAAGTAGTGATGGGCCGCTAGTAATAACGACTAATTCGGATGTAGATGATAGGTCGGCCATAGAAAAACAAGTCGATGAGCTTGCTAAAAAAGTTTTAGAAAAGATTGAAAAAGAGATCAAGCGCCTTGAGCCTTATGTTATCAAAACTGACTCGACAAGAAGAAGAACGCGCTACTACAACACACTGATCGTTTTAAAAACATTGTTTAACTCACTTGATGATAAAAAAAATTTTCTTGACACGATTGAAAAAGCGCAAACTGAAATGGAGAAACTAAAAACATGTGGAGGTCGAAAGACATTTAACTGGTTAAAGCCTAATGTGGATGCTATGAAAAAGCTAGAGCCTTCTTTAGTCAGAGAGCTTGATACTAAGAATACCAACAACGATAGCGTTTCCGAGCAAGATGACGATGACAAAAAACTAGGAGATGGGGCTTTAAAAGATCAGGATAGCATTTCTCCCGTAATCACTGATTCTAAAGGCAAGAACGAAACCCCAGAAGAGTTGGCTTTTAAAGAGCCCTTAGAAAAGTTAAAGTCAGGTAGTGCAGAAAACACATCAATTGGAGTTGTAGTTGGGGTTCAAAGCCCATCAGATAAAAAATCATCACTAAGTTTCAGTGAGTGGCTCTTTAGTGGTCAATGAGTGCAGAAGGGTTGCCTTCCTCATCTACTGTTAAATTTGCGAACTATCCAGACCCCACCGAAAACAATAAGTTCCGCCAGGACTGTAGTGCAACTGAGAAAAGAACCAATGAATAGCACTGTGGGCAAGGAAAGCAGGCTACCCCCTCTAAACAGATCCTGTTTAAGGATATAAAACTTAAAAAGAAAGGCCACCCTTTTAAATAAAATTAAAGCCAAGAAGTTACATGCTAATGAAGCAAAAAAACTCTTGGCTACAAACAAAGCTGTCTTGCCCACAGTTGTTTGGTGATTATGCGGTTGGTTCAAAAAAACCCTCTTAATGCCCCAATTAATGCCGCCCTGAATTAACCCAAAAGCAAACCCACTCAACACTGACTTTAAAGACGGCGACTTTGGATGGAAATAAGGATGAAAACGGTCAAAGGCGCAAATGGTCGCAGCACTAGCTAGGGGATAAGCAAGGCAAAAAGAGAAAGCGTCCCCTTGAGGTAAATTGTTAATAGCTCTGTATATAGGGTTTGCCAAAGCCCGCTCCTCAGACCTTATGTTTTTTGGAAAAATCCACCATAAAACATTTTTAAAAAAACCACCACGTCTCTCTAAACGGCTTTGGTGCAAACACAGATTCAACTGAAAAGAATTCCCCAATTACCGTAAATTGTTCAGTCATTATCGATACAAAGGGGTGCACTTTACTCTTTCTAATTGGCCCTATACCCTCGAACCCTCTAAAACGGCAAGATTTGAATTTCAATGGAAAAGGATATGAGGTCAATATGTGTTTATATCTACCTAAGCTAGGAATCTATGAGCGCATGCGTCTTAGCTTGCTCAATTAAAAACCTATTCCTATCTTTGAATTGATAAACAGAAGTGGGCAGTCAGATCCCGTATATAAAACTAAGCTAGGATTAACTTCAAAAAATAAATGATCTGCTATTTTAAACCCAACGGTAATAGCTGGAAACAGGAGTCCGTAACTTGGGCAACTATAATCTACAATAGATACCCCAAAGGCTGGACCTAAATAAAACCCTCGAGAGGAATCTTTCCCGAATCGATAAAAATATTGATATTTTAAAGAGGCAAAAGCGTGGTTAAATGAAGGTGGAAAATATAGATCTAAAGCAAGGTCCTGTCCATGGTTTCCTTTTTCCCATCGATACCCTACTCCAATTAGTGGTCCATAAAAAAACCCTGTTGGTTCCCCAACAATTGATAACCCTAAACTAAAAAATGGAAACTGATTTCGATATTGAGGGGTTTTCTCCCCTCCATAAAGAAAAGTGGAACTAAAAAACAAAATCGCAAAAAGGCATTTGCCCCATTTGAAAACCCTTACTGACTGCTGTTTTTTAGTATTGGAAAAACTCATCAGATACCTTCCTTAGCCCATTTGAAAATGAAAAAATCATGAAAAATAAGATTTTATTATATTTTTCCGATTTTTGAAATGGAAAAAGAAAATCGACCCATTTCTTGACTTGATAGCATCATTTCAGCTACTTTTTTGACCGTAATATTTCCGAAACTATGCAAAATAGGAAATTTAGTATGTGAAGCAAAACTGGTTAGATGTAGAACTACAAAGGGTGTTCACAGTGACATCGGAAGATAAAACTCTCGTTAAGGGAAAGACAAAGCATTATCAGATTCTTTTTCTAGCCCTTTACAAGGCATGCCAAGAGGAAAAAGCTATTCCAAATGCAATCCCTAGGTTTTCTTCCAACGTCATATCTTTTATTTCTGATCAGCTTGGTATTGATCAACCTATTTTGGACAACATTCCAAAAAGGAGCCAACGTTACCTTCTTCAAGAACTTCGAAATCGACTGTATTTTAAAAGGTTGAGTGAATCTCAAGAGAAAGAGCTAAAACACTTCTTGGCAAATCAAGTTCTTACAGAAAGTCATCACCCCGATTTTATTCGCGAACGTTTATACCATTACCTCGAAGATAAAAAAATTGCATTTTCTTCTGATAAAGAAGAGGAAGAACTGATTCGATCAGCTCAATACCTTTTTGAGAGGGTGTTTTTTGCCTCAATTTTTAAAAAACTTCCTCAAAAATTTAAAGCTTCTATTGATAAATGGCTTGATCTTCACGGATCTCCCGATCTCAAAATAGGACTGACAGAGCTGAAAAGAAGTCCTGGGGCTATAGGTGTTAAAAGCGCCTTGCAGGAAACGCAAAAGCTTAAAACCATCTTAAGTTTTCACCTTCCTGATCAATTAACTGATCAGATTGTCCCTAAAATCCTTCGAAAATATTATCAAAGAGCTGTCTCTCAAAGCATTTGGGAATTTAAGCGCCAACCTGAAGAAATCCGTTACTCTCTAATTGCACTTTTCTTAGATGTGCGAAGAAAAATTATCATTGATGATCTTATTGAGCTTCTTATTCAAATTACCCACAAAATTAAAATCAATTCAGAAAAAAGAGTCGAAAAAACGTTAGTTAAAGAAATACGTAAAATTTATGGGAAAGAAAAGATCTTGCTTGATATGGCAACTACCTCCCTTGAACACCCTGATGGAGTCATTGCAGAGACTCTATATCCTGTCGTAGGTGGAAAAGAAAGACTTGAAGCTCTTGCAAAAGAGCTTTCCTCAAAAAGGGAATATAATGAGAGAGTCTACTCTACAATTCGACGCTCTTACAGCTCTCATTACCGACAAATGATTCCCCATATTTTGAATCTTATCGATTTCAAATCTAATAACACAGAGTACCAACCACTTATTCAAGCTGTTCAAATCATTAAAAAATATATCGATTCTAAGTTAAAGTATCTCCCTCAAGAAGAAGCTATTCCTTTTCAAGGAGTCATTCCCAATCAACTTCAAGATATCGTAATCGAAGAGAAAAATGATACTTTGCGTTTTAATCGAATTAACTATGAGATTTGTGTTTTTCAGTCTTTAAGAGATCGATTAAGGTGCAAAGAGATTTGGATACCTGGAGCTGATCGTTACAGAAATCCAGATGAAGATCTTCCACAAGATTTTCAAGAAAAACGCAATTTTTATTACGAAAAACTACAACTTCCTCTTTGCAGTGAAGCTTTTACAAGTCATTTACAAGTAGACCTTCGCAACTCTTTGATTCGCTTTAATCAAGCTATTCCTAAAAACCCTAAAGTCAAAATTCTTCGAAAAAGTAATGGGTGGATCTCTGTGTCTCCATCTTCCGCGCAACCTGAGCCTCCCAACTTACATCTCATCAAAGATGAAATTGCTAAAAAATGGTCAATGGTTAACCTCTTGGACGTAATCAAAGAGGTTTTTCTGAGGGTTCCTTTGATTAAGCATTTCAAGTCTGTGTCAGCTAGAGAAATGCTTACGGAAGATCAAATCCGAAAAAGAGTGATTTTAGCTCTATATGGGCTTGGAACAAATACAGGTCTTAAAAGAGTTGCTGTGGGGAACCGAGAAGAAAGTTACCGCAATCTTTTGCACATTTGTCAAAACTATATCACCAAAGACAATCTAAAAAATGCCATATCTGATCTTGTAAATGCTCTTTTTAAGGCTAGAAACCCTAAGATTTGGGGTTTTTCTACAACAGCGTGCGCTTCAGATTCTAAACACTTTGGATCTTGGGATCAAAACCTTATGACAGAATGGCATAATCGTTACCATGGAAGAGGTGTGATGATCTACTGGCATGTAGAAGAAAAGTCTGTGTGCATCCACTCTCAATTAAAAAAGTGCTCTTCTTCTGAGGTGTCAGCTATGATCGAAGGAGTTCTCAGACATTGCACGGAAATGGAAGTCGAAAAAAATTACGTCGATACACATGGTCAAAGTGTCGTAGCTTTTGCTTTTTGCCATCTGCTTGGCTTCGAACTCCTTCCAAGGATAAAAAATATTCATTCTCAAAAACTTCGGCTACCTGAAACGGGCTTAGCTGCGAGTTTAGATCATTTAGAGCCGATCCTTGCTAAGCGCTCAATCAACTGGGATTTGATTAGGCAACAATATGACCAAATGGTTAAGTATGCAACAGCCTTAAGATTAGGAACCGCCGATACAGAGGCAATTCTCAAACGGTTTACCAAGCAAAATAT
This sequence comes from Chlamydiota bacterium, assembly GCA_039028715.1. Classification (GTDB taxonomy): domain Bacteria; phylum Chlamydiota; class Chlamydiia; order Chlamydiales; family Simkaniaceae; genus JBCCHO01. Next base: position 5,214 of record JBCCHO010000090.1, read on the forward strand.
CAAACACCCAACTTATCTTGCTCTTTGCGAGCTTGGGAAAGTAGTGAAAACTAATTTCCTCTGTAAATATCTTTCTGATGAAAAGATGCGCATTGAAGTAAATAGAGGTCTTAATATCATCGAGAATTGGAATGGTGCTAATGATTTTATTCTTTTTGGTAAAGGAAGAGAATTTGCAAGCAACAATCTTGAACATCAAGAAATTACAGCCCTTAGTCTTCACTTAATTCAAAATTGCCTTGTCTATATTAACACCTTAATGTTTCAGGATATTCTATCTAAGAAAAAATGGTTAGATGTAATGACACCGGAAGATTTTAGAGCAATTACGCCCTTAATCTACGAACATGTAACTCCATATGGATCTTTTAAACTAAACATGAAAAATCGCATTCACATAGGAGAGAGTTCTTATGGAGCAGACTAGAACCTCAACCAAGAAAAAAGCAAAGGAGCTTGCGAAATATCTTACCAAAGAAAGACCCGATTACCCTTACCTAAAACGTCTTTTCAAGGATCTAAGAAAAGAGTTAGATATTACTGTGACAAACAAACCGAAAAAACTACCGTATGTGCCTACTGAGCAAGAAGTAAAGCGCTACTATGAAGTTGTCTGGAATGCTAAGAATTTTCAAGACATGATCATCATCAAAACGTTTCTCTATACGGGAGTACGAGTTAGTGAACTAGTCAATATCAAAATTTCCGATATCGATCTAAATGCCTTTCAAATAAGAATCATTGAAGGTAAGGGTAAAAAAGATCGTATTGTCCCTTTTTCTCAGTCTTTCCGAGAAATGCTAGCAATGCATATAGATAAGATGAGGAAAGATGGAGCTAAATATCTTTTCGAATCAAACCGAAGAAAAAAATATACAGACAGAGCTATTAGACAGATCCTTCATAAATACTCAAGTAAAGCTAAACTGAATAGGGCGTTATTTCCACATGCATTAAGGCACTTCCTGTTTACCTGGCTCAAGAAGCAAGGAATCGATGATGCATTGATTCAACCTTATTCAGGACATGATAGTAGAAAATCATTAGAAGTTTACTCAAAACTTTCCATTCCAGAAGCTCAACAAGGATATAATGAAGCGATGAAAAAGTTCCCATTGTAAAGTAATTTTTTTAGATCACGCTCTAAAAAAATTACTTGATAGTTGATTTTTGTAACACTCTCATAAAAAACGACTTATGAAAAATAAGACAAGTGAAAAAATTCAAATCTTGCCGTTTTAGAGGGTTCGAGGGTATGGGGCCTATCGAGAGCATTTAATTAAAAATTGTTTTTAATGGTCAGTCACCTGGTGTTTGCACCAAAGCCGTAAAATTCCCTGATTCTTAGGGAAAGAAAAAGTTAAAAAAATATTGCTTGTTAAATATCCTTTGGCTTGCTAGATTTCCCCTTTTTGTCAACAAAAATGAGATGGAGGAAGTGAGATAGAGGGACTTCTTGGCATAACTTCGCGTGGCTTAACATACTTATATTCTTCATGTATCTTATCAATAAGTGCGTAGGTAATTCTGTCACTTATTTTAAACATTTTATCATATTCATTAGTGTCTTGCACATTAATTATGCAATTGCCCTGTATTAAGCTCGGATATTCGCCTATTTTATTGAGAAGATAAACACACATGTATTTGTAAGCATCATATACTTCTTGAACTAGCTTTCTTTGGCCTTGTTCTGGAAATAAAACCCCTCTTATAGCACTTTCTATGAGGATATTTCTGTGCGTTTCCATAAACTTCTCGTGTCTACCGTGCGCAATATGAAACCCATTTTCATAGCCAGCCAAACCGCCATTAGCCATAACAAAGCCATACTTTTTAAGAAATTCAATCGTTTTTTTAGGAAAAAGTTTTTCTCTATTAGCCACAGGTGCATCTATATCAATAAAAATAGAATACCGATGCTCTTTTTTTATAAGAATATGGTCAGAAATAATTGCTTTTAATAAATCTACACGATAATAAACTGAAACTTCTTTTCGAAAACACTCTGCAACCTTTTTATTCTCTCTAGTTTCATTTAAAAGATCTATTTTTCTGATGTCTCTAACCTGAAACTTGTCGATTGGTAGATGCTTTTCCTTAAGTGTATTTTCCACTTGCTTCTTAAACTGATTGATAATGGTCAGATTTTTTGTCTTTATGTTCTCAAGTGCCTCTGTAACTTGTGTTTTCAACTCGTTACTCGACAAATTTTCCTTAAGTACATTTTCCACTTGCTTCTTAAATGTGTTGATTAGCGGGTATTTTTCTTCTATTTCCTCAAGTGCCTTTGCAACTTGCGTTTTCAACTTAATACTCGACAAATCTTTCTTAAGTACGTTTTCAATATTTTTTAAGCAAGAAGTGTCTATTTTTTGGACTCTTTTACTATCATACCAAAGATAAATATTAGAGTTCTTATTGAGCTCTTGCCAACTAGCAATTTTTGCTACTAAATCTTCCTGCATATTCTTTGCTTTTTCTCCAAGGCCAAATAAGCAGCTATTAGCTTTGTTTGTATCATCTTTATTTATCCACATAAGATTAATAGCATAATCTTTATATTCGGGAAGGTTCTTAGGAAGAGCCTCCTCATAAATATAATAATTGCATTTTTCATAGGCCAGAGAATAAAGCGCTTTTTTTTCTTTTTCAGAAAGCTTATGGAAACAAGATTTAAATAGTCGCCCAGCTATTTCGTAACGACCTGATTTTTCTTGCACGTAAAATTTGACTAACTCAAAGTCGATCATGTGACTTTTTTCACTTATTATTTTGTTAGCTAAAAAATTCTGTGTTCGGTTAAAATAAAACGATTTTTTAAATTCATCTAATAAAAAACTATCCTCTATTTTGCAATTTTTGTTAAATGCTGAACGCCATAATATTTC
>JBCCHO010000091.1:0-7975 GCA_039028715.1 Chlamydiota bacterium
AAAGTTGAGCAAGATGTTTTTCGAGATTTCAAGGAGATCTTGCAGGGAATGGTTGTAACCATTTCCAAAAGAGCTCCTTGGAATCTCGGAAAACAGATGCTCCAAATTTTTCCAGAGCCTTGTGAGAAATGCGGGCTAGAGGCTTTAAATCAGTTTTCTTGGGTGCGTTTGAACCGGAAGGAGTATATTTACAGGAAGCTAGCAAACTCGGGTTAAGATGACGAGCTGTCATCGGCTTTGAGAACAGCCATAAAAGCCGATTGTGGGATCGTCACTTTACCGATTTCTTTCATTTTCTTTTTGCCCTTTTTCTGCTTTTCCCATAGTTTGCGTTTCCGGGTGATATCGCCGCCGTAACATTTTGCTGTGACGTTTTTGGAAAGGGCGGAGATCGTTTCGCGAGCGACAATTTTGCCGCCTATTGCTGCTTGAACCGGAACTTTAAACTGTTGGCGCGGGATGACCTCTTTGAGCTTTTTGCAGATAGCGCGTCCTTTAGCTTCGGCTTTGGATCGCGGGACAAGGCAAGAAAACGCGTCGACAGGTTCGTCGTTGAGTCGAATTTCAAGCTTGATGATCGAGCCGGCCTCATAACAGTCAAATTCATAGTCGAAAGAGGCATATCCACGGGTAACCGACTTGAGTTTGTCATTGAAATCGGTGATGATTTCATTCATCGGAAACCGGAAGGTGAGCAGTAAGCGTTCACCGACAATTGATTCTGTTTTTTCGAGTGCGCCCCGCTTTTCTGTTCCCAAGCTTAAGATAGGCCCAAGGAATTCTTTTGGGGTCATGATATGTGCAGTGACCCAGGGCTCTTCGATCGAGTCAATTGTCGCAGGGTCGGGATAGTGGGCTGGGTTATCGAGCCACTTTTCTTCGCCGCTTGACAAAGTGATTTTATAAACAACACTAGGAGCTGTTGTGATGATGTCGAGGTCAAATTCTCGTTGTAAACGCTCAAAGGTGATTTCGAGGTGGAGCAACCCTAAAAAGCCGCATCGAAAGCCAAAGCCGAGAGCAAGGCTACTTTCTTGTTCAACGTGTAGTGCTGAATCATTGAGTTGTAACTTTGCAAGCGCTTCGCGTAAGTTTTCAAAGTCGTTTGAGTCGACAGAGTAAATACCGGCGTAAACAACTGGTTTAATGACGCGAAACCCTGGGAGCGGTTGTTGGCAACCGCCGCGGAAAGTTGTGATGGTATCGCCAATCTTAACATCAGAGGTGGATTTGATGTTAGCGACGAGATAGCCTACCTCGCCTGCGTTCAATTGATCGACAGGTTTTTCGTTTGGCGAAAAGACGCCAACTTCGAGAACATCAAAGCCTTTGTCTGTTGCCATCAAGCGGATTGCCGTTTTTTTTCTCACTTGGCCGCTAATAATGCGCACATAGACCATGACTCCTCGGTAGGGATCGTAATGAGAATCAAAGACAAGTGCTTGCAGCGTTTGTTCTTCAGTCACTTTAGGCGGAGGAATATCAATGAGAATCCGCTCCAAAATAGCATCGATTCCCTCGCCGGTTTTTGCCGAACAGAGGACAGCATGATCCGTTGGAAGGCCAATCACTTCTTCAACCTGCTCCATGGCGGCTAGTGGGTCGGCGGTTGGAAGATCAATCTTATTGATCACAGGGATAATTTCTAAATTGCGTTCAATGGCTAAATGAACGTTGGCTAAACTTTGGGCTTGGACTCCTTGAACAGCGTCAACAATAAGCAGCGCTCCTTCGCACGCTGCAAGTGATCGCGAGACCTCATAGGAAAAGTCGACGTGACCGGGAGTATCAATAAAGTTAATTTGGTAAATCGTTTCATCTTTTGCTCGATAGTGCATCCTTACTGGACGTGCTTTGATTGTGATCCCGCGTTCGCGTTCGAGCTCCATGTTGTCGAGCAGTTGTTCTTGCATTTCACGCGGTGTGACAGTCTGCGTGAGTTCAAGTAGGCGATCCGAGATTGTCGACTTGCCGTGATCGATATGAGCAATAATAGAGAAGTTGCGGATCTTTTTTGGGTTATAGTCAGCCATGACTGGTATGAAGGCCCTCGTATCAATTTAGGCGCGGTTATACTTAATGGATGTCGGAAAGTAAAGTAAAAATAGCGCCTTTTTATAGCGAGTAAAAAAGGCGCTTTTCCAGTCAGTAGCTTAGGGTGTTGTTGCTGCCCCAGTATTTGATACTTTTGCTACAGGCTCGGCTTCCTTGATTTTTTTGTCGCCTTCTTCAGGTTTTTTGGTTAGCTTCAAGAATTGCTTATTCAGTGAGCGAACAGTGGCGATCCAGATGCCAATGATGACAAAAAGCGTTCCAGCAACATAGGGCGCAATCGCGGCAATTGTGCCAAAAAGAGCTAAAAACCCTTGCTGAATGATAGATCCACCCGATTTACCGAGCCGAGCACCGACGACATCGACAGCAGCTTTTCCCTTGACTTTTTGCTCTTGGTCAAGAGGAATATACGACATTTCCTTTGTGGGATCAAAGAACGAGTATTTTGCTGATTTGCTACAAACATTTTGAATCAGTCCAAAGAGGACAGCAATCGCTAATGGCGATGTGCCGATCATAGCGACAATACCGCTTAAGTTATCTTGAAAGATGACAAAAGCAAAAAACCCAATGCCTGTAATGAGCAGCAGCAAAGGGGTTACGAGAGCTGTTTTCCCCCACCCAAAACGGCGGACAAAGTTTCCACTTAGAAAGAAAGTTGCCAAGATCGTGACAATCCCCGTTTTTTCAGAAAGGCCGCCCATGAAAGTACTGTAATCATTCATATTGGGGTATTGGTGATGCAGTTGGTTTTTCCAAGTCACTTCGACGAGGTTGATTGCAATGCCATAACTTAAGACAAGAAGAGCAATACACCCGAGGTATTTTGAGCGAACGAGCATCAAAAAACTTTCTTTCATTGAGAGTTTAGGTTTTTCTTTTTTTACTTTCTTTTGGTCTTCAGGGCTGTAAAAGCGAGAATCAGTTAAAATATATTTATTGATCCACCAGTAAAGCCCAATAATCAAGCCGCCAGAGACGACGACGATGATAGTTAAGTAATTAAGTGAAATTTGCCATGGATCAGCTGATGTCATACTCTCGCGGATTTTTGAAGCCCATTTGATAAAGCGGCCAGAAGCGATCATCGAGATGTTAGCGAACATCACGAAAATCATGTAAAAGCGCTTTGATTCGGAGACTTTGGTCGTATCATTGGCAAATTGCCAAAAGAGGAGAGAAAGGGCTAAGCTTCCCCATAGTTCAGACATAATGTAGAAAATGGAAAATGTCCAATTGCGCAAAATGTCAATCAATCCTTGAAATCCCTGGGGCAACATTGTTTGGAGTTGATCGCAAAGCTGTGTTGGATGAAGAGAATCCCGCAACGGGTATAATACGGTAGCAAAAAGAGCAAAGAAAGCGAGAAAGGGAATCACCATCGAGTAAAAAAGAGCTGGTTTGCTTAGCTTATTACTCAGCTTTGCGTAGATGACCGTGATGAGAATTGCGCATGGCATCGTTCCCCAAAACTTCAAAAAGGGGATAACTTGCGAGCCTTTAGCGGCGGTGACGACGAGAGTATCCTTGGTGTCTCTTAGAATGGTGTACACAAAGAGGATAAAGAAAAAAAGAAGTGCCATTGGAAGCAACTTTTTTAATTCAAAGCGGTGGACAGGCCATAACTTTGAGCGCCATTTTCCAAATTCTTGTGTCGTTGTTGTCATATTGTTGTCCTGCGTTAAGATTTTATATACTTACCTTTTCTGGACTTTAGCTCACGGGAAAAGCGTTCTTCCCGTGAGCTAAAGTCCAGCTACCTGAAACCTTACATATAAGATGGTGGCAGTTAAGGTTTGAAAAATTTAATTTTTATGTTTTGAATCAAAATCTAAGAGTTCTAGCTACTCTCAGAACCGATTAGTTATAGCAGAAATTTAGCTTTTAATCAAGGTGAAAGTTTTGTCGAGATGTATTTAGGATTTATTAGATTTTTTTATATGAAAAACTTCATTGCGGGCCAAAATTATTGAATTCTAGCTCGCAATAAATTTTTACAAGAATTTTTGAGAAAAGGGGGCTTTTGGATTCTTGATACGCTTTAGCCCCTATTCCCAAAAAATAGGGGCTTTGCTAAAAGCAGCGCTTGTTATTCTCCGCTATTATTGAATAAAGCTTCTGCTCCAATAGCGAGAAGAGATTGCTGAGCATTGACTGCTTCAACGTAGGTATTCCATAACTCGTGGTCGATCGTTTCTTGTCTGATCGATTGAATGAGCTCTCTTTTGCATTGAGCAAGAGATTTTTTTGGGCTTAAAACGGAAATCATTTCTTTATCTCCAGCTAAACGAGCCATATTTAGCAGTCGTTCAAGCTGAAGCTTAGTAAACGTTAATTGGCCCTTCTTTTTGCGCGATCCTCTTGCTGCGCGCTGCTTTGGAGGAACAACGAGAGGGCGAGTAGGCTGGAGAATAAATTTTTCAATCAAAGATTCGAGCTCTGTAGGTTCTTTGGTTTTCATTTTTCTTAAAGTAAAATGATGGATATGACCGCCTAACGGAGCAGGAATATATTTACAAAGGTCGAACTCTTTTTTTGCTCTCACTTTTTTAATGGCCCTAGAAATTGCTTCTTCGAGCTTTTTTGATTGATCTTTGATAGTCAAACTCATTATTGCATCCTTAATTTAAGTTTTTGCCAAAAGTAATTTGAGTCGAAAACACTAACATCGATCATGCTTGGAAAATTTTTTTATCGCACGAAAAGTTTTTGTTCTCTTACAAGCATCTTATTTTATCTTTGAATAAGAGGTTCTTCTCGAAAACGGAAAGTAAAAAGCTTTTCCAGGCGTAATCGGCATAGTTTAAGCCTTGATGGGCACTTCTAAATAAAGAAGATTTCTTTATTTGGAAGTGGATCATCTTTTCTATTCACCAGTTTTAAACTGTTTTTATTTTCTTTTCAATGATTACTGGAATTTTTTCTAAATTCATGGTTTTTTTTTGCATTTTTGACTCGGAACGCGTATTTGGAAATATTTTTTAATAAGGGGGAATGAACCTATCCGACTAAAATGTGTTTCGATGAAACAGCGCTTGGGTTTAAAATAAATACCTGTGAGTGCGACCTATGGGTATTTAGAGGGATTTTCCTTTTTGCATTGGTGAAATATCTCTCTACTGATTTATGCTGATTTTAAACCCAAGTTGTGTGGTATAATTGCTCATCTAAAATTCTTTTTTTCCGCCTGCCCAAAAGCTGAATTTTCATCTACTTTATTCAAGTATGCTGAAAATTCAACTCTCCAACGGGTAAAAAACCAGAAAATTGATCTGAGCAACTCTACCACACAACTTGAGTTTGAAATCTCGAAAAAATAGTCTGCTTAAGCCTTTTTGCAAGAGGCTCAGTTGTGATCGGGATAATAATTAAGATGGATTGTGCGGCAATTGGATAAAGTCATTGGAATCATCGCAGGTAAAGGTGGAGTTGGAAAGTCAACTTTTGCGGTGAATCTCGCTCTGTTATTGACAAAAAGAGGAAAGAAAGTCGGGGTTATCGATGCCGATATTCACGGACCTTCGATCCAAAAAATGCTTTGCGAAGAGACTCCTCCAAGGGTAGAGAAAGGTAAAATCATCCCCGCAAAAGGGTTGGGCATCAGTTATGTGTCAGCGGCTTTTTTTCACTCTCATGCAGCAGGAGCTGTTGTCCGTGCTCCTGTGGCGAATCAGATGATTGGGCAGTTTTTAGAGTTAGTATCATGGCCTCAGCTCGACTATTTGCTGGTCGATTTTCCGCCAGGTACTGGCGATATTCAAATTACTTTATTGCAGCATACATTACTGACAGGGGCGGTTGCAGTGACTACACCTCAAGAAGTTGCTTTGCTCGACGTGAGAAAATCGATTCATATGATCCGTGGATTACATCTCCCACTATTGGGAATTGTAGAAAATATGAGCTATTTTATGACTGATTCTAAGCAAAGGTGCAATGTTTTTGGCTCTGGAGGGGGAAGGCGGTTAGCAGAAGAGTTTCAGGCCCCGTTACTCGGTCAAATCCCACTCGATCCCTTGATCGCTCAATGTAGTGATCGCGGAGTATCGTTTTTTGCGACCAGTACGGCTAGTTGTTCGGCGTTTGAAGAAATAGCCGATGGACTTGAGCGAGAGTTGACTTTACAGCAAAAACGAGAAGCTGGGTGTTTAGATGCATTCGAGCTGATTTGGGATCCCGATAAAAGAGAATAATGTTATGCAACAAGTCCGTGTGCGACACATTGAGCAAAAAGACCGCTACCACTTTACGATTCTGTGGTCGGATGGCCGGAAAGACACGTATCGATTAAGGACATTGCAGCAGCAATGTCCTTGTGTGCGCTGCATCGAAGCGCGCGAACAGCAGCGCTTGCTTGATGTTAACGATCATGTGTTGGCAAAGCGCATTGTGAGTGTTGGCCGCTATGCCCTTCGGGTTGAATTTACAACAGGGTGTTCCCAAGGAATCTATCCCTTTTCTTTATTGCGCCTATGGGGAGAGAAGAACCAATGAGAACAAGATGGCTAGGGATTTTGCTCTGCGTTTTTCTAGGGTGCGCATCCCCATCGGAAAAAAAGCGCGCTAAAAAAGTCGATCAATGGATGTGCCAAAATGACGCCATCAAGGTACTTTCTACGACAGCGATGGTCAATCAACTTGTGCGCATGGTCGGAGGAGATAGGGTAGATTGTTTGAGCTTGATTGTCGGCAATGTCGATCCACACCATTATGAACTTGTGAAGGGGGACCGAGAAAAGTTAGACTGCGCCGATTTAATTGTCTCGAATGGGGTTGGTCTTGAGTGTGGGGCGAGCTTGCGTTATGCCCTTGAGCACCACCCAAAAACGCTTTTTTTAGGCGATGCAATCTTTAACCACCATCCCGAAGCGGCAATCTGGATCGAGGGGGTTATCGATCCCCATATTTGGATGGATATTGGCTTGTTTGCATTGGGGATTGACCCGATTGTCGAAGCACTTAGTCAGCTCGATCCAGCAGGAGCGCGACTTTATCGCCAACGAGGGGCTCATTTAAAGCATCAAATGGAAGATTTTGACCGGTTATTGCAGCAGAAAATGCGCACCATTCCCGAGGAAAAGCGGTTTTTAGTGACGAGTCACGATGCATTTCACTACTTTACAAGAAAATATTTAGCAGCGCCTAATGAGCGTCATTGGGCTCAGCGCACTCTAGCTCCTGAGGGGTTGGTTCCAGATGGGCAACTCAGCGCTCTAGATATTCAAGAAGTTTGTGATTTTCTTTGTTCTCATCGCCTTGGGGTTGTTTTTTCAGAAAGTAATGTCAGTCAAAGTGCTTTGCAAAAGGTGATTGCCAGCTGCCGAGAAAAAGGTCTTGATGTCACCCTTGCTTCAACCCCGCTTTACGGAGATGCGATGAGTGAAACAGGCGATGAGGAAGGCGCTTATTTTCGGATGATCGAGCATAATGTCAATACGCTTGTGCACTTCCTTATCAAATCTGAAAGCTAGCCAAAGTTCACCTCTTGTAGAGGCTCCTGCGCAGGAGCCTCTAGAGAACTTTAAATTCAGTTTGCTTTTGAGCGCTTTTGAACCGGAAGCACTATATAGTGCTTCCGGTTCAAAAGCACCCAAGAAAACTGATTTAAAGCCTCTAGATCGTATTTTTTCTTCGTCGCCCATATTAAACTTAATATTGGCTAGAATAAAAAATGCAATCTAGAGAATTTTAAATTCAGTTTGCTTTTGGGCGCTTTTGAACCGGAAGCACTATATACCCGAGCCGATTCAAAGCGAAAAAAAAGAATTGATTTGGTATAGTCTACACCATGGGCACGATATCACCCAAAGAAAAAATACGCCTTAAAACGCGGCTGAAGATAACAAAGGAAGCAGATGAATACAAACGCCTTTGTGTGATTCTTGCATGGGATAGAGGAAGAGAAGCTGTAGAAATTGCA
>JBCCHO010000092.1:0-7947 GCA_039028715.1 Chlamydiota bacterium
ACATAATTTTTAAATAATTTCAACTACAATTCAATTTTTTTAACCCATTTTTCGTCGATTAATTTTTTAAATCACTAATTATCAATCACTAAAAAGTGAACTGCGTGCAGACGACGTTGCAAAACTTGGGTTAGTGGGGTAGTTTCATGACCCTATCTCGAAACAGGTCATGTGCTTTCATGCGGAATTGGGTTTAAAGCGGCGGATGGCCATCGTAGGCGTTGCCGGCAAAAACGACCCCTTTGACCGGGTCTAACGTCACCTCTTCTCCTTCCTTTAGCACATAACACGCGGCGTCAGCGCGCAAAAGCAGTGGCAATTCGAGTTGCTTTGCCAACCGGCGCGCCCACTGCTCCGAATGGAGGTCATCGGGATGGTTTTGCAAAATGACGCCAGCGGCTTTTGCGAGCAACGGCTCGTACCGCTCATCACAATGGGGAATCACGACGAGTTTGCCCGCTACGAGGTAGTCACTTTCGGGATCAAAACTGACGATCAGCGTGACCGGAGCAAAGATCTTTTTCCCCTTTCCCGGCTTGCCGCGTACACGCACATCGCCAATGTGATCGATCATCATCATATTCGTCGTTCCAGTCACGCCAAAGGGAGAACCCGATGTCACGATAATAAGATCGCCATACTCAGCGATCTTTCGCTCTAAAAGTAACGCGCTACCGCGCGCAATTCCCTCTTGCAGGTCTTTGACATTGGCCAAAACTGGAATCACTCCCCAAACAAAGGCGAGTTGATGGTAAGAAGGTTCATCGGGCGTGATTGCAATGATCGGCATTTCTGGCCGAAATCCAGCCATGATCCGGGCGGTGAAGCCACGCGTTGTCAAAGCGACCAACCCCTTCCCATTGCTGCTGTAAGCCGTCCTGACAGCAGCTAAAGCAACGGAAAATGAAACAGCGTGAAACGTCGAACTTGCTGTCTCGCGAAAGAAAATTGTGCGGTACTGAATATCTCTTTCAGCAGCTAAAGCAGCTTTTCTCATGACCGAAACGGCTTTTGTCGGGTATTTGCCAACAGCTGTTTCTCCCGACAGCATCACCATGTCAGTTCCATCGTAGACGGCGTTAGCGACATCAGACACTTCGGCCCGTGTCGGCCTCGGGCTTCCAATCATCGATTCTAACATCTGCGTCGCCGTAACGACTGGTTTAAGTGCCTGGTTACACTTTTGAATCATGAGTTTTTGCAATTTTGGCACATCGTGCAATGGGAGCTCAACACCGAGATCGCCGCGAGCGACCATGATTCCATCGGCCGCTTGGAGAATAGCATCAAAGTTTTCGACGCCCAAAGCACTTTCGATCTTGGCAATCACGAGGACGTGAAAAGATTTCTCGCGCGCAAGAAGCTCTTTGATTTCCAAAATGTGTTCGGCTGAGCGGATGAACGACGCTGCAAGCAGATCAATGCCCTGGCGACAACCAAAGCAGATATCGTCGATATCGCGCTTTGTGATTGCTGGAAGGTCGAGGTCAACGCGGGGGACATTCACTCCTTTACCGCTGCGCAAAATGCCGTGATTTTCGATCTCAAGCGTAACCCCCTCGTGGTCGCGGTCGACGACACGTGAACCGATATAGCCATCGCAAAACAACACTTGCGCCCCAATGGGAATATCGGCGATCACTGAAGCGGGATTGAGCGGCAATGTGACAGGATCGCTATCGAGAAATTTGGGGCCAAGGCGCACCTGCATTCCCGCTTCTAGGGTTAATGTTCCCTGCTCGAGCTCGCCGACGCGCATTTCAGGTCCCTTCGTATCGAGCATGATTGCTAGCGGCACCTGTTTTTCATGGCGCACTTCTTTTAACAGCCGAATGGTCTCGCTATGCTCATCATGGGTGCCATGACTCATATTGAGCCGGGCGACATTCATCCCGGCATCGATGAGTTCAGCAATTTTTTTACGGTTAGTGACCGCTGGCCCCATTGTACAAATAATTTTTGTTCGCGTTCTCACGTGAGAAAAGCCCTTCTGTTTGCGTCTATCTCTACTTGCAGAGTATACTCATTTGCCATGAGAGAGCAATCAATCTATGTAAAAAATGTCTGCGTCCACAATCTCAAGGGAGTCGATCTCAAGCTGCGATCCGGCCAACTCATCGTGTTTACGGGAGTTTCTGGATCGGGAAAGTCGTCGCTGGCCTTTGATACGATTCACGTCGAAGGACAACGGCGCTACATCGCGTCCCTTTCTACCTATGCTCGGCGCCATCTCGGCGGCCTGACAAAACCGGCAGCCGACTCGATTGAAGGACTGTCGCCAACGATCGCAATCGAGCAAAAAACCCTTGCGCGCAGTTTGCGCTCGACTGTGGGCACACTCACAGGGATCTACGACTTTTTGCGCGTCCTCTTTGCTCGAATCGCCACTGCGCACTGTCCAATCAGCGGCGAACCTGTAAAGCCGCAAAGCACTGAAAAGATCTTAGCCGCGATCCGACGCCTTCCCTCAAATAGCCGCCTTATTTTTCTCGCTCCTTATGTTAAAGAGAAAAAAGGGGAATTCAAAGAACTTTTTTCGGATTTGCTCCGAAAAGGACTGATGAGAATTCGGCTCGACGGCCAATTTGTCGATCTTTCCGGCGCTATTTCGGTCGATAAAAAAGTCGCTCATACAATTGATCTTGTGATTGATCGGGTCGCGCTAAAACCGGAAAATCACTCGCGAATCGCCGAAGCAACTGAAAGCGCACTTGAACTCGGCAATGGACTGATGAGCGTGCTTGATAGTGATCGCGGCGAAGAAATTTTATTTTCGCGCCACGCCTTTGCAAAACAATCGCAGCGCTCTTACCCACCGCTCGAACCGCGCGACTTTTCGTTTAATCACCCACTTGGCATGTGCCCCTCTTGCGAAGGGCTCGGCATCACTCGGGAATTTGATCTCAAAAAGGTCATTGACTCAGAAAAAAGCATTGCCGAAGACTGCTGCTCGATCGCAAGCTCTTATCAAACGGTCAAGTGGGGCAATATTTACCGCAATTTGGCGCAGATTTTTCACTTTAGCATCGAAACGCCTTGGAAAGATTTGACCGAAAAGGCGCGCGCGCTGTTTCTGTATGGCTCCGACCAAAAGTGGTTAAAAATGGAGTTTGTCCACCCGGAAAAAGATCAGCACTGGACAGAATATGTGCGTTGGCGCGGCGTTATTTACGAAGCTAAAAAGCGGCTTGCCGAAGCTAAAAGCGCTCACTACCACAAAAAAATGGCGCCCTTGCTCAAAGAAACGGTGTGCCCAATGTGCTCAGGCGCGCGCATCCGAGCTTATCCCGCAGCCGCCCAAATCAAAGCAAAGCCAATCGCCGCGATCACGGCAATGACAATCGAAGAAGCGGCTGATTTTTTTGCCGCTCTTAATCTCACTGGTGATGATGCAATCATTGGCCGCGAGCTGGTACGCGAAATCAAAAAGAGGCTCTCGTTTTTGCTCGCCGTCGGACTCGACTATCTCACGTTAGACCGGACTGCTCCTACTTTATCGGGCGGTGAAGCTCAGCGGGTGCGTTTGGCTTCGCAACTCGGCACTGGACTTGTCGGCGCGACCTATGTTCTCGATGAGCCTTCGATTGGACTGCACCCGCGCGACAACGCCAAACTCATTGCAACCCTCAAAGCGTTGAAGGAAAAAGGAAATACCGTCATTGTCGTCGAACACGACCTCGAGATGATTCATGCCGCCGACCACCTCGTCGACATTGGCCCCGGCGCTGGATCACAGGGTGGCGAAATTGTCGCCGAGGGAACTGTCGCTGCGCTGACCCGAGCAAAACACTCGCTGACAGGCGCCTACCTCGCTGGAAAAGAAGCGATTGCCATTCCTACCAAGCGCCGCCTTCCGAGCGATAAAGCACTCACTGTCGTCAAGGCGCGCCATCACAACCTCGCTGAGATCACGGTTTCTTTCCCACTAGGACTTTTTATCGCCGTCACCGGCGTATCGGGGTGCGGTAAGTCATCACTTGTCACCGATACTGTTCACAAAACTCTCGCCAATCAGCTCCACCAAGCCGATCACACCGCCGGCGCGTGCGCAGCAATTCACGGCATCGAAAACATCCAAAAAGTCATTGCCATCGATCAAACACCGATTGGGCGCACGCCTAGATCTAACCCGAGTACCTACATCAAGCTCTTCGATGCAATCCGCGATCTTTTTGCCCAACTCCCCGCAAGTCAAATCAAAGGCTATACTCAAGGGCGCTTTAGTTTTAATGTCCTCGAAGGTTCTTGTCCAGAATGCCGCGGTGTCGGCATGGTTGCGATCGACATGGACTTTATGGACCCTATTTGGACGGCATGCTCGCTTTGCCACGGCCAGCGATTCGATCCGCAAACGCTAGCCATCCGCTACCGAAGGAAGAACATCGCCGACATCCTTGCAATGACCGTCAAAGAAGCGCACACATTTTTTACCAACCTCCCCGCGATCGAGCGGAAGCTTTCGTTTTTACTTCGCGTCGGTTTGGGTTATCTCACTTTAGGTCAGGCGTCGACAACGCTATCGGGTGGCGAAGCGCAGCGGATTAAACTCACGCGCGAATTGATTCGCCCTAGCCGCGGTCACACCGTTTATATTTTAGACGAGCCGACAACTGGGCTCCACTTCCACGATATCCGCAATCTCATTGCGATTTTGCAGCAACTCGTCGATCAAGGAAACACCGTGATCGTCATCGAACACAACACCGATCTGATCAAAACGGCTGACTGGATAATTGACCTCGGCCCCGAAGGGGGAAAGCGGGGCGGTCGGCTCATCGGCACAGGATCGCCTGAAGCGATTGCTAAAATGGAGACGCCAACTGGGCATGCTGTGCGCGCTGCTTTAGAGCCAAAACCACCGAAGCCAAAGCGCACCAAAAAACGGGCCGCCCCTTCTTCTATCACTGCCATTGAAGTTGAAAAGTGCAGTCAAAACAATCTCAAAGACATTTCGCTTTCGATTCCGCGCGGAAAAATCTCGGTTTGCACTGGCCCTTCGGGCGCTGGAAAGACATCGCTCGCGTTTGACACCGTCTATGCCGAAGGACAGCGGCGCTATGTCGAATCGCTATCGCCTTACGCGCGCCAATTTGTCCACCAAATGCCGAAACCAACTGTCGCCGCAATTGATGGTTTAGCGCCAGCAATCGCCATTGAGCAGAAAAAGCACGCCGGCAATCCGCGCAGCACCGTCGGTACAATCACCGAAATCTACGATTTTTTGCGCATTCTCTACACCCACCTCGGCACGGCTTACTGCCCAGATACAGGCGAAAAAATCGAGACCATCACTAAGGAATTTGTCGTTGAGCAGATCATCAAAACTGTGGCTACCCAAAGCCGGCTCCATATTTTAGCGCCGATCAAAACCAGCCATCACCTTTCTTTTGAAACGATCAAAGATAACCTCCTCAGTCAGGGATTTCTTCGAATCCGGCTCAATGGCACTTACTTCGAACTCGAAGACGATATTCCCTTTGATCCGAAGCGCAAAAACGCCCTCTTTTTGGTCGTTGACCGGCTCGTTCTTCGCCCCGGCGTCGAAAAACGGCTCGTTGAAGCCATTGAGCAGACGACTCGGATGACAAAAGATCCTTTTGTCATTGCAACAGACACCGAAGATTTTCTCTTTAACCTCGCTTTTGCTGTTCCGAGTACAGGGAAAAGTTACCCGTTGCTCACCCCGCATACTTTTTCGTTCAACGCTGAAGAAGGCATGTGCCCCTTTTGCCAGGGACTCGGCTTCACTTGGGGCGCCAATCTTTTGCGCCACGCTGAAATCATGGCGCTTTCTCCTTATGAACTGATGGTTGCTCTATGGAAAGAAGAGGCAACAGATGTCGCCATTGACGCCGCCGTCTCTTTTTTCCGCCAATCAAATATGAACGTCGATACCCCGCTGTACAAACTCCCGGTGAAACAACTTGAAATGCTATTAAACGGCGCGCCGCCAACTCAAAAAAAACAGCCAACGTTTCACTTTGCTGGGTTAAATACCGCTTTTGAGCGCGCAGCAAAGGGAAATTCACGAGCGGTTCGAGAATCGATTCTTCCACTGCTCGAAGAAACGCCGTGCATTCACTGCGAAACAAGCCGGCTCAATCCGCTTGCGCGCCATGTAAAAATAGGTGACGTCTCAATTAGCACTTTGTGCAGCTGGCCGATGTCCAAGGTGCAGACCCAAGTCAACCTGTGGCGAGAGCAAGAAAGCCCAGACTCTTTTCTCATAGATGTATTTGGCCAGATCTGCTCGCGGTTAACTTTTCTGCTCGATATTGGTTTACACTACCTCGCGCTCGACCGCTCGGCGCCGACCTTAAGCGGAGGCGAAATGCAGCGGATCCACTTGGCACGCCAACTCGGTAGCGGCTTGACCGGGTGCCTTTACGTCCTCGATGAGCCAACTATTGGGTTGCATCCCGAAAATAACACGCTTCTCAATCGCGCGTTAACCGGTCTTGCCGCTCTTGGCAACACGCTGCTGATCGTCGAGCACGAGCCGGCGACCATTGCCATTGCCGACCGCATATTCGACTTTGGCCCCAGCGCCGGAAAACAAGGAGGAACGATTACAGCTACAGGAACAGTCGCAGAAATCAAAGCCAATCCCCGCTCTTTAACCGGCGCCTACTTAAGTGGCAAGAAACAACTTCCCGTGCCGAAAAAAAGACGACCACTCAGATCATTTTTTCGCGTTGAAAACGCGACAAAACACAACCTCAACAACCTATCGCTGCAGATTCCTTTACAAGCACTTTCTTGCGTCACCGGCATGTCGGGATCGGGAAAATCTTCGCTTGTTCACGGGGTCATCAAAAAGGGAATCGAGCTCAATCTAGCTGCCCGCAACCAAGCGGAAACAATCGAGTTCGAAGACGGCCGGCTCACAGGGATTAGCGCAATCGACAAACTGATCGCAATTGACCAAAGCCCGATCGGCCATACAATCCGAGCTGACGTCAGCACTTATTGCGACATATCGACCCCACTACGCCATTTTTTTGCCGCACTACCCGAAGCAAAGGCGCGCGGGCTCATGCCGCGCCATTTCAGCTACAACCACAAAAGTGGCATGTGTCGCGCCTGCCACGGCCTTGGCGTAAAAACAGTCCAACTCCAATTTCTTCCTTCGGTGAAAGTTGCTTGCCCCGATTGCCACGGCCAACGACTCGGCCCGCTAAGCCTTTCTGTTACTTATCGCGGCAAAACGCTCGGTCAATTGCTCAACTTCACAGTTGCTGAAGCCCACGACGCCTTGCCGCAGATTCCAAATTTACAGAAAAAACTGAAAACTCTCGCAGCTGTTGGGCTCGACTACGTGCAACTCGGTCAAACCGTCGCCTCGTTATCAGGTGGCGAAGCGGGCCGGTTGAGACTTGCCCGCGAACTATCAAAGCGCAGCCGTGGCCACACTCTCTACCTATTTGACGAGCCGACAGTGGGGCTCCACAGCGAAGATATCGGAAAACTCATTCCACTATTTCACGCCCTTGTCGACCAGAAAAACACGGTTATTATCATTGAACACAACGTCCATCTGATCCAAAACGCCGACTACATGATTGACCTTGGCCCAGGTGGTGGCGAGGAGGGTGGCCAACTCATCGCTGCCGGCACACCTGAAGAGGTCACCGAGCATCCAACATCCTACACAGCCCACTATCTGCGATCGACATTTTCAAATCCGCGTTGTGTCTGATGGCGACAGACCTCACCGTAAAACTTGGTCAGCCTAAGCGCATTGGCTTCGTTTGTAGGAGGAAAAAGTCTCTCCAACTTCTCGCGGCTCTCTGAGTCGTCGGGGGGATATACCCGAGCCGATTCAAAATGCAAAAAGGTCGGTGATTTGGCGCGGCTATTTTGATCGACTTTTTCCCTGGGTTCTTATCCGGCAGGTGGATAAAACCCAGGGAAAAATCGGTCAAAAGGGTCCGCCAAATTCAGCGA
>JBCCHO010000093.1:0-7764 GCA_039028715.1 Chlamydiota bacterium
AACCCTTCTTTGCTCTTGAGGCCCATAGGATGAGCGAGGTTCTGGAACGCTCTGAGCTCCTTGATCTGTCACAACTGCGCACAGTTGATTTAACGCATTGTGCATCAGAGAAACAGCCATTCCCTTTTCATCGATGACAGCATCGCAAGAATCGGGCCCATACAGCTTCCAATAGATTTTCTCCCCCTGTTTGACTCCAATTTCCTGAAATTCCTCCTCTGGATCGTAGAGGGAAATCGTGACGAGAGGGGCGCCTTCTTTTGGAGTATACCGGGTTTTTAGCCGTCTTCCGAAGGCGTCGTAAGCTGCTTCCCATGTCGATGATGGATCGACAACTTTTAGGAGTCGTCCCCATGGATCCCACGTGAGGCTTTTTTCTCCATAGGAAGTGGTTTCTCCCATTGCATTATAAGTGATGGAAAGGCTCTCTTGCCCTCTCATCTCTTCTATCGCTCTGCTAAAGGAGTCTAACTGCGCAGCTTGCCAATAGGGTCCCTCTGTCAACGTCCCTATCCCGCTGTTTCCAAAGTCAAAACTGTAGGTTTCCGATCCTGCAGACTCAAGGTAACCTCGCTCTGTGTAGGTAAACTCCTTTTCTTGCTTAGGAGAGAAGTAGGAGGAGAGTTTTCCCGATGGGTGCCACTGCAGTTTTTCTTTGTAGGCGCTTTGCAGGGTCTGCGCGATCATCTCTTTTGGAAGACCGGAAGAGTTATAACGAATCGAAGTTTCGATGTGTGGGCCGCTTTTGCCTTGAAGAGCACCGCTTGTATCATAGGTGTAAAAAAGGTCGATCGTTTCGGTGGTGATCGAAGAGAGTCGATCGTTTTGATAACGCAGTGTGCGCTCGTGATCTCCTATTTGCAGAGTTCGAATCGAAGGAGCCCAGGTTTGATGGGTTTCTTGGATGAGTGTAGAATCTAGATAAATCGCCTCTCGTCTTAAGCGGCCGTCGTCGTCGTAAGAGCGCTCGACTTGAGAGTGGCCTTGGGGTCCACTTTCTTCTGCAAGGATAAGAAGCCCTCGAGGATCATAAGCAAAGGTGCGCTCATACCCGTCGACTTCTTCATGGATAAGTCTGCGATGGGAGTCGTAGGTGTAGCTGTGGATCCGCCCCATAGGATCTGTTGCTTGTTTGAGGTTCCCTTCTTCGTAGGTATATTCCCACTCGTTGGACGCTTCTCTCTCAGCGAGCAATTTTTCGGAAAGTTTTCTTCCCAAGGGGTCGTAAGAGGCTTGCCATGTGTTGCCGTTTGGTAGGCGTGTTTGACTTAAGTTGGAGTCGAGATCGTAGGTGTATTCGATTAAAGCGCCATCGGGCAGCTGTTTTTGCGTGATTCGTCCAAGTCCATCAAAGGTTTGGTAGGTGGCTCTTTTTTCGCCATCGATGATGGCGATGCAATGGCCAAGCTCATCGTACTCATATGTGGTGGTGATCTCTCCCTTCTGGACTTTGATGGGAAGCTTGAGGGCATTGAGCCAGGTGATGGTGACTTGGCCTCCTTCATCGATCGTTTCGATCTCTTTTTCTGGGTCATAATGGAAGGTAGAGTGCTCTATGAGATCCCCATCAGCATTGAAGGTTTTGGACGTGGCAATTTGGCCTCCTGCGTAGTGGTGTTCTTGGGTTTCGCCACTTGGAAGGGTGCAGAGAACTTTGTTGCCAAGGTAATTCCAGGTGGTTTTTTGCCCACTAGGAGAGATTTCTGTTTTGATGCGGCCTAAGTTGTCATAGGTTTTTTCCGTTGTGAAGCCGGCACGATCGCGAAAGCAGATGAGGTTGCCATGGGCATCGTAGGTTTCCATTTCCATCTGCCCTGTTTCTCTGTGGGTGCGGGTGATAGAGCGATTGGCATTGTCATAAGTGATGTCCCACGTGATTCCCCTTTTGGTTTCTTGGGTCTTTCTGCCAAAACAATCATAGGTGATCGAGGTTTTCGTCCCATCGGGATAGGTTTCTTCAATGAGTAAACCATTTGTGGTGTAATGGCGTGTGGTCTTAGCTCCTGAGGGGGAAGTGAGGGTTTGAACGAGCCCCCCGGGTTCATAGATATAGAGAGTCGTGTGCCCTTCTATTGTTTCTGCAAGGATGTTGCCAAGGGCGTCGTATTCTCGAAAGGTCGTCACTCCTAGTGGATTGACTTCTTCGAGAAGGAAGCCTCTGGGATCGTATTCGCAGAGGGTGTAGGCTTGTTTTTCGTAAAGGGTGAGCGTTTGCCTTGTAGCTTTGATTTTGCCCGATGCATGGTAATCGAAATAGAGGGTATTGCTCGGATTGGCTGTTTGTTTCCAGATGGGCTGGCCCCTTAGATTATAACCGAGGTAGGTGGCAGAGAGCAGATCGCCAGATGGGGAAAAGGTTTCTGACTCTAAGAGATTCCCCATAATGTCATAGGCATTTTCTCGTATTTGATCTGGGGTTTTGATGGTGATGGGCTGACCTTGATGATTATAGGCGTAGGTTGTGATTCTGTCTGGGTCTTCTGTTCCTGTTTTTTCGGTTTTTTGGATCGCCAGTCCTTTTGCATTGTAGTCCCACAGAGTGATCGCTCCATTGGAGTTTTGTTTGATGCATTGGCCGGAAGGGTTGTAGGAAAATTCGATGAAGCCAATGCGCGTTTCTCCGCTGTAGGTTTCAATTCTCTTGGGGAGGTAGGGAAAGTTTTGGTCGTAAAGGGTTTTTGTTGTTTGATCGAAAACGGTTTCTTCGGTGCAGAGGTTGCGGTCGTTGTAGGCAAGAGTTTTTTCGAGAATAGAGTCGCCTTTTCCCGTTAGGTCTTCTCCTTGTAGCGTGATCTTGATCGGGTTGCCTTGGGCGTCATAGAGGTAGGAGGTGGTCAGCCCCCGTTTATCAGTGGCCGATTTGAGGCTTTTGGGGAAGCCTCCATGTCCTTCGAAGGAAGTGACTTTTTCTGTTTTCGCGTCAAAGTAAGATTTTTCGTCGATGAAGTAGGACTCAAAGAGGGTGTTTCCAAGGGGGTCAGTGACCTGGTAGATTTGGTTTTGGAAGATTTTGTAGATGGTCTTCCCTCCCGCTGCATCTGTCACCGTGGTCATCCCTTCCGCGTATTCAAAGGTCGCGGTTGTGATCATGGCCTGAGCGGGCCCCATTGGAGATCGTTGTTCTATGACTCTCCCTTCGTCATCGTAGCGATTTTCGATGACGTTTCCATGGGGTTTGGTTTCGCGTAAGATGCGGTGATGGTGGTCGTATTCGTAGGAGATTTTGGCGGTATTGGGCAAAGTGACTTGGATAAGGTCGTTTTGCGCGTTGTAGTGATAGGAGATGCGCCTTCCGTCACGTACGTAAATTTCCGCAATGGTCCCTTCTGGGTTGTAGTGAAACCCTAGAAAGTCGCCATTAGAGCTTTCGATGCGGGAGAGTTTTTCTTCTTCGTAGAAAAAGGTGAGTGTGACTCTTCTTTTGCTGACCCATTGCTTCAAAAGTCCGTCTTCAAAAGTTCGTTTCGATCCATCGGCTCCATAAAGAACATTGTCTTTGATATAGGAGTGAAAAAGGCTTGCTTTAGAGGGGGCTATCTGCTCACTTAAGTTGTAAAGATCGGGGTTGTCTTCCCATCTTACTTCATAGCGCAACGTTTCGCTGTTATAGGTGTAACAAAGGACGGTGCCGTCTACTTCTGCAGCAAAGAGTTTGCCATCTTGCTCGGTAAGGAAAGGGTTTAAGCTCAGCTTCCAGCCATTGCCAAGGCTTCCCTTGATCGGGTTTTGGCTATTAAAGTTGCGTCTGATTTCTAGCGGAAAGTCTCCAGGCATCTTGAGATCGACCTCGTCGATGTAAAAAGCGCCGGTGATGGTGTCTACAGGATCTGCCACGTAGCTAAGTCGTGATTTGTTTTTTGGTCTGATGTCGCTGATCTGTTTTGCTGTCTTGAGCAATGTAGGAGGGCTTTTGATCTCATCGGCAGAAAGGGATCCCAAAGAATAATGGGTGAAACCGCTATAGGTATAGGTTGGAGTCAGTTGCCAATTTCTCATCGACTGAGGAGTAAAAAGCTTAAGATCAAGTGGAGACCCCAGCCCTCCGTGAAAGAGCAGATTGTTATTGGAGATCAAAGCGTACTGGGCGGCAGGAGTAAGAATCAAGGCTCCCATCTCGCGGTAGCTTTTATTTTGATTCGATGTGCATCCTGGGGTGAGGTAGCCATAGCTCCATGGATTTGTGAGCAGACTTTTCATCGCCTCCCATTGGCTCGGCGAGGCATTTTTTACGCTTTGGAGGTTTACGTCTTTGAGGTGGGGGAAATAAAGGGTTTGGGTGATGTCTGGGGTTTGATCAAAGGCGCTCAGGCTCTCTTGTGTCAAAGTGAGAAATCCTTCCCCATCACCTTCTTTCTTTTGATGCTCGAGGTGGGCAAGTTGTAAGAGTTTTACAGTAGAAATAGCGTAGGGGTCGGAAAAGATCTCTCGCAGGATTTGGTGCTCATTGGATGAAGAATTGACTGTAGTAAGAGCCCTGCACTGGCGATGACTCAAGTTAGGCTCCTCGTTGCACATAACTGGAAGGGTATGAGAAGGCAGCTGCGCACTAAACCAGAACATATCGACTTGAGGAAGAATTAAATCGCTCTCGTCTTTAAAGGGGCCTTTAGATAGGTCGGGAGAGAGTTTCGAAAGGCCAAAGGCAAAGACCGTTTTTGGTGTCGTTTTATGTAAACGGGCAAAGAGCTCTTCTCCATAGCCACACTTTTCAAAGTAGGCCGCTCCCATAAAGGCAAGAAGTGCAAAAAGCCGTTTTTTCTCGTCTTTTTCCTCAGAAAATTGGTTTTGAAACGCTCTTGTTTTATGGGAAGTTCTTCCCCCAAAATGAAAGCAAAGAGCGGCTTTTGTCCCTTTTGCCATGGAAAGGGTTTGGATGCCATGAAACCCATCCGATCCTATAGGGATGGTATAACTGACTTTGATGTCGATCAGTTTATCGGTCTCATCGAGATCTAAAAAAGCTTGTTTGTCGAGGCAAGTAAGTATCAGGCGATGGCCCTCTTTTCCATTGGGGACACACTCGATGGGTAGGCCTACACAGCTTAAACTGGCGGCCGGGAAGCTGCAGGATAGGTGTTTGTTTGGGTTTTCATGAGAAGTGATATCAACGAGAATAAAAGCAGCGAGATTGGGAACACTTTCTATAGAGGATAAAATTTCGTGATTTCCTTGAACCCTTGGTCTTGGGAACGCGTCCCATGAGGAAAATTGCCTTTTGACCTGGTGAGCATGAATGCCGACATCTTCCAAGGAAAGTCCCTGTTTTCTAACTTCTTCGCCGACAAAGCGAGAAAAGAGAAGGGCGGCTGTGTCATTGCCATCGGAGCCTATGTGTTTTACGATGTTTTCGTCCCCTTTTAAGTAGCGCAAGATCCACCGATCCGCACTGGCATACTCTTCGGGCAGGAGGTTATAGAGATCGTATCCTTCCGTGGTTTCGATCTCTTTCATCCAGGGAAAAAGGGAAATGGGCTTTTCTTCGTGAATCAAAAGGACAAAAGGGTACTTGACAAGGGCTTCTCTTTGGCCTTCTGGGAGCTTTGTAAGTAGCATCTTTTCTGCGAAATCTTTAGGGATGGCAGAGGGGGATCCCGTGACATAATAGGCGTTATAGCCCGCTTTTTTCAGCAAATAGACGAGAAGGTAGCACTGCTCCCAGGGAGAGCCTCTTCTTTCTAGGTACGTCATCAGCGGGTTTCTAAGAATGCCTGGCGCTTGAAACACTCCCTCTTCTTGCTTAAGATAGGGGTCGACAAGGGCGATTTCTTGCTGCACAGTTTGGGCAAGCAGCAGTGGGTCGTTTTGAAGTTCTTCTACAAGTTGGTCGAGAATAGGGTAAGAGCAAGAAGCGCAAGAAGGTTCTTTAAGTTTAGATGTATCAATAAGTGGAGGGGGCTGTTTGCTTTGTTTGCGTGGCGCTAATATCCCTGGCTTTAAAAGGGCATCTAATTGCCAGGGTGGGGGGCGAGCAAAAAAAGAGAAAAAAAGGGGCTCCTTTTCGTTTAGAGAAAAAGAGAGGGTTAGTCCAGGATTTGTTCCCTTCTGAGTGACCACGAGAGAAAAGGGGCATGTGGGATCGAAGATCCACTGGAATCGAAGGTCAATGCCAAAGTCTTTTTTTAGGGTGGTTTCGGGAATAAATAGAAGTGCGTCTCGCGTAAGATAGCTTTGCCAAGAGGGGGCGCCTTGGAGGGGAAGCGAGATGGTTTCTTCGCATAAGATCTCTTCGTCTTGTAAAACTTGTATCCGAACAGACAAGATAGGTTTGTCGCTTTGCACGAGAAAGCGGTAAAATTGATCGAGATAGAGGATGTGAGCTTCGTCTTTTTTTCCATGGGGGCCATCTAAGGGCAGCGCAAAGGGACGTGTTTGATCCTGCATTGATGAGTGAAAAAGCATTTGAGGGTTTAAAAAAGGGCGAGTTTGCCTAAAAAAGGTTTCTCGCCGCACTTTTTCTTTTTGCTTAAATGCTTCGTCTGAAAGGGGGAGGGTTGTTTCTGTTAGCCTATTTTGGTCGGCTAGCTCTTCAAACTCAGTAATCGAAGTTTTTAAGCTCTTAAGTCTTTGCTCAAACGTCTCTTTTTCTTCTCCTTTGCTGTTTTGGATTAGCGTTTCCAAAAGGGGAAGAGCTTGTTTCTTTTGTTCATAGGCGCTACGCTTTAGCCCTTTTTCTTCAAAAAGAAGAGCGTCCTCTCTTAAGGCACTTAGGCGCTTTCTTAAAGTCTGTTTCTGCGCTAGAGCTTGCCGAGGCCACTCTAGAGCCTCTTTTTCCATCGCAGCTGCAAGCCTTCCTTGCCTTTCGATGGTCTCTACAAGAACCTCTTTACTCTTTTCCTCATAGGAGGATTCCGCTAGCAAAGTATGAAGCGCCTTTTTAACAAGGGCCTCTGCTTCGCGGTAGAGTGTTGCCACTTTGGACAAATGCGCAACCGTCAGGTCAACGTCAAGTAATGGGCATAAAGGGCGGTTTTCCTTTTCTTCGTGTGCGAGCTTTTCTTTTTCTAGCCCTTGTTCATAAAGGGCTTTTGCCTTTTCAAAAGCCATCGAAGAAGAGACATTATCGATGGATTTTTCAAGTCTCTTTATTTCCGTTTCGATCGTTTGCTTATCTTGCGCGCACGCCGTCTTCATTTGAACGCGCCATGGCTTCTTCCGCTTTTTTTTCGGTTTGCTAGCGATATCCTCTAAAATCCCGTCTATAAGAGAAAGCGCCCTTTGACAGCAATAAAGGGACTCTTTTAACCGGTGAAGGCCGTACCCCTCTCGATCGGCTCCAAAGTTTTGATAGTCTAATACAAGCTGCGTATGCCGGTCCCACTCAGCAAGAGCTTGACTTTTGATCGCCTGGCATTCTTTTTCACTTAGCCCATAGAGAAGAGCTGGAAGAAGAAGGATTAGGAAAATAAGTTGTCCGTATTTGATGAAGCGCATGCAACCTCATGCTTGGTTATGTGTTTTTCATGAGAGGAGAAATGATAGCGAAAACAAACTTAACTCACGTAAGAAAAATTTTCACGTTGGATTTGCAAGAGTTCCTTTTCTATCGAAAAAAGAGACACTGACTGAAACTAGAGAGCAAGACCATTTAACCCGTATTTCTCACAAGATTTTAAAACAGATGTATTTTTGTAATTTTTAAAAATTTAACTATAAATAAAAATAAGATTTTTATGTTTGATCTGTTTTAAAATCTTGTGAGAAATACGGGTTAAATGGTCTTGCTCTCTAGTTTCAGTCAGTGTCTCTTTTTTCGATAGAAAAGGA
>JBCCHO010000094.1:0-7674 GCA_039028715.1 Chlamydiota bacterium
CCGAATTTGACGGTCTCTTTTGACCGATTTTTCCCTGGGTTTTATCCACCTGCCGGATAAGAACCCAGGGAAAAAGTCGATCAAAATAGTCGCGCCCAATCACCGATCTTTTTGCATTTTGAATCGTCTTCGGTATATACCACACAACGTGGATGTTAAGCATCCAGTTTGTTCAAAATGAAGTTTTGCGTAGGCCCTCACTTATTATTTTGGTGGTTTTTATGAGTTCCTTAACTGCAGTTGGCAGCAAAAAAGATAATCATTTAACAATACATAACGAAACTAAATCAAAGTTTAATATAGAAGTATTGTCAAATGACACTTTAAGACTTGTTTTTAGCTTTATTAGCCTCAAAGAAGCTCAATCTGTTATGATTATGTGTAGAAACTGGCATAGAATAATAGAAGATAAAAGCTTTATTAGACATGGATTCAATATTTACTTCAATTATTGGAAAAAAGCGATAAACGACGAAGTTTCTATTATAGACAGGATCGCACGTAGCCGTGATTTCACTAAAAGTTTTTTTGAAGCTTCAGCAGAAAGGGAAAAAAATTCTGTATTAATATATCAAAATACTTATTAGATAAAATAAACCCAGAAGAAGTATTTAGCAAAAATAAATTTTGGGGAGAAATAAGCAAAAATAAAGCTATCGAAACAATTAAAAAAACTAAATTCGTTATAGAAGATAGCAAAGATGAACTCATAAAAAAAATTGAAGAAACAGCACGTATAGAAGTAAGATCGACTTTTAGTCTTTTCGTTATGTTAACAGAAAAAAGTCTTTGCAAGAAAGGTTTGAAATCACTCAAAGTTAGAGGTATAAATGCCGATAGAGTGCATTTTCATTTAAAAAACGGAGAGTCGTTAACTTCTCTTCCTGACAAATTAACTGTACATGGAAGCTTGACAATTAGAAATTGCAAATTGCTAAAATCTCTTCCTAGAAATTTAAATGTATATAAAGATTTTAACATAGAAACATGCCATCTATTATCGGCTATTTCTGGCCCCTTAATTGTCTATAGAAACGTTTGGATTAAAGACTGTGGGCCCTTAGCTGTGTCTAGTGATGTAAAAATAAAAGGAAAAATTTTAGCTTTAAGGAATTTTGAGATTAAGGAAGTCCCTCCAAATACAACAATTATGAGCACTAAAGAAAAAACAGAAGAGCCTAGCTTCATCCAAGCGATACTTATGCTATGCAAGAATTTTTTCACACAACTTGAGTTGAAATAAAGTAGATGAAAATTCAAGCCTTTGGCCGGGTGGAAAAAGAGAATTTTAGATGAGCGGTTATACGACACAACTTGGGTTTTTAGCCCAAGTTTCAAAAAAAAATTGTTAACAATTCCCCCGTTTTATACCCTATTTAGTAGAGGCTCCCCTCAAAAATCGCTTTTGGAGGGAAATTTGATAAGGGCTTAATGATGAAACCCAGGCTAGTAATCACAGTGGTTTTGCTTAATCTATCTTTGGGTTTTGCTCAAGAACACAACCAACAACCACACCCCATTCCGCCGATTCCAGCCGACTGCAACTGCCCAGCCAGATTAAGAGCGCCAATTCCACCCAATCTATCGTGCGATGATCTAAACTTCCTTTGGCGCAGCGGATTTGAGCTCTCTGGTGAGGCTTTACTTCTTACCGCTTCGAATAAAGCGGCTGATTTTGCTGTCAACGCAACAAATGATCCAACAGCTTCTACCACTGCAGGCCCAATCGATGGAGAACTCGTAGGTGTAAGGCCAGGATACAAATGGGGATTTCGCATTAATGCTACTGGCACAATTCCAAGAGACCGCTGGAGGATATCGGCCTCTTTTGTCGGTTGGGAAGGCAAAGAAGCCAAAAGCAACGATTTTCAATTTATTTACGGTACTTTTTTTAACCCTGGACCAGAGACGAGTGAAGCCGAAAAAAGCACAGCTTCTCTTTCTAACCGCCTCTATTTTCTCGATCTCGGTTTATCGCGCATTCTTCCTCTCACACGCGCCCTTCTCATTGAGCCTGGCCTTTTTGTCCGATTCTTAAAGTTCAACCAATTACTCAAGGTGAACTACTCAAATATAGTCGCTGATCAGACTGGCAACCAAGTGCTAGCTGCCGATATTAAGCACCGCTACCGATCACTAGGGCCTCGCTTCGGCCTTAATTTGTTTTGGCAGATTTGGAGCGGTTTTTTCTTAACTGGAAAGGTTGGCATCATTCCACTCTACGGCGAAACCAGCATTTCCGCTTCAACACTCAATCTTTCCACCGGTCAAGCCACTGATCCACAGGTTTCTGCTAAAGGCAAATCTTGGTCTGGCGAAAGTATGATCGAAACTGGAATTGGACTGTTATGGCGTCGCTTTTTTAGCAGTGTCCCTCTCGGCATAGAAGTTTCCTTTAGCTGGGAGCAGTGGCAAACCTCCTCTTTCGGTGATGTTTTGTTCTTTACCAACGCCCCAACGACCGGTTCATTCCAACTCAAACGAGGCGACATCTGTTTCCAGGGAATCGCCTTTGGCACTGGCTTGCAGTTTTAACCCGTATTGCCTATGTCGAGTAACTTGCTATTATCCAACAAACTGAACTCAATTGGAAACCGCTTAGATCGAAGATAAAGGTACGCCCATTTTTGAGATGCGGTATTTTTGTCACTCCGCAACCAATTCTCTAGAGCGCGTTGCAATTTAAGGTCCCGAATTCTCGTTAGATTTCCATCGAAAACGTTCACCTCTAGTAACCCTTGCAGCAGATTTTCATCATCTAGTGGTAAAGGCCCATTGGGATTGTCGACACATAATCTCCCTCTTGGTGAAGCTAGCCAAACGTTGCTATAATGTCGGTTTTCTTTTAGAAATTTTTGAAAGAAAACCGCTTCTTTTTGTGACAACAAAACAAAGGCAAACTGGTCATCGTCTTGTTGAACAATCAGCATTTGACTGACGAGACGTTGTTTTTCATGAAAAACAGGTAAAGGCTGGTGATTTGATAAGCGAAAATTATCTGTCATTAATAATCGGTTTGAGAAGATGGGCCCAAACCGAGAATAGCTCTGCCTTTCTCTTGCGAATCTTGAAAGCTGGCTAAATGACCAAGAAACCGAATGAATTGGAATTGAACTCTCTTCGAGAGATGTGTCATTGCCCTTTGCCAGTTGCTCAAACATTTTTTTTGCAACCGCAGGTGTCCAAGAAACTTCTTCTCTATTTTTATCCTGCACCCTCTTTTGATAGATTTCCAGCTCTAAATCCAACTCCGTTTCTACCTGGGTTTCCGTTTCTACCTGGGTTTCCGTTTCCACTTCAATTTGCTTAAATTCACTTGTATTTGTATCTGAGGAGATTGATTGCCCTGAATTTTTATAGTGCATTCTATGTTGAGTGAATATTGGCAACATCTGTTCATTGCTCTTAGCTTCTTCGATAATGGCGTTCAGCTCTTCTTTAATAACGGTTAAGTCTTGTCCTAACGAATAAGCATTATCACTAAAATCATAGAAAGCGACAAATTTTCCCATTAAATCTTCAAACTGGGTGATTAGACTTTTGCTATACGCTTCAAGCTTTTCAACAGTATCGATCTGTGTATCCCAGCCTAAAAATTGACTGATAAAATCACTGCTTTTTTTAGGAAATAAGAATGGAGCATATACCTTAAGGATAAGCTTTAAGCTATCAAAACTAAGTTTTCGGCTTATTTTTTTACGAAACTGATGTTTAATGACCTGGTCACACTTTTGATAAAGTGCGCACAGCAAAGAGTCCGCTTGAAGCCTAGCTTCATTTTCAATTGAGTTTTGAATCATGTAGACAACCGGATGCTGATCTTTGGGTTTTTTATTAAGAAAAGACTGCCTCACAACATAGTCTATCTCTTGTCCAATAGTAAATAAGCGGTGTCTCATATTTGTTTGTAAAAGTGTTCTCAAAGACAATTCAGAGTCAACTGTTACAATGGCTCGCGCATCAATTGGAAATTGAATATCTGTTCCCGTTGTTCTTTTTTCATCGAGAAAAACAACAAGCTCATGCAAAGAAAACCCCGTTTTTCGCTCAATTTCTGACCTCGAAAGATTGTCTAATAAAACTAGCCTATCACCATTTTTAGATCGCACTAAAGCTGCTGGGTAATTCGCTTTAGCCTCTCCAGGTTTTTTGTAAAAGAAAACAACTCCTTGCTTGTCGATTGCATGCTTTTCACAAAAAGCTAAAGTGATTTCAGCCACTTTTTTATTAGAGATATCTTTGAAAAAAGCCGCAGGATCGAATAGATTAGACAAAAAATGCTCTTTGCCTCGCTTATTAAGCGCCTGGTTCAATAAGCTCTTAAGGGCAGTTTCTGCATCATAACTATCAACAGAATATACCTGCGTTTTTTGAGCTCGATCTAATATAGTTTTAATGATTTTTCCATTGGCTCCTCGATCAACAGAAAAGCTTTGCTTCAAAGTAGAGTGATACTCAGCTTTATTCCAGTCTGTTCCTGTCATTCCATAGATTGATCGAGTAAGAAACCCAAGTGCTTGAGGTGTACTAACAGCTTTTGATGAATAAAAAGAAATCAACTGTTTGGCTGAAATAGCTTCGAATGCCAATCTTTTTTTCGCAGACTGATTGACTAATTGATAGGCGGCTTCCATTTTAGCAAGATCGTGACTCTGACTTAAAAGCAGGCCAGTCAAAGAAAAAAACTGTTTTCCTTCGGTTGTGTCATCAATTGCGCAGTCCATATAATGAGCGCTACTTTTTGCACTTTCCATTAGCTTAGATACAGTTTGTTCAAATTGCACTCTACCCAATCCTTCTTCGACTACAACCATAAAATGGTGAATCAATGTCGTAATCTCAGAATCAAACTCGGTTGTTGCAGGCTCATTACCAGCCTTATAAGGAACGACTTTACCCGGGGGTTTCATCAGCTGATTAGGGCCTTGATCGAGCCATCGCCCATAATGGCGTCGATTAGATAATTTAAAGCAATTTTGCATCAGCCCCAGCGAGAGCTTAGAAAGACCGATTAATTCTGCTTTATATCGTTGCTGTTGATCAGACGAACTTCGAAGAGTATCTAAATACTCAAGAAAAGGTTTATCTTTGCTCGGATCGAGTTGACCAGATAGAAATCGCTTAAACGAAGCATGCCACCTCGGTTGATCGATAAGACCAAGCGGTTGATAGTTGATTAACCAATCAGTTAAAGCCGGGATAATGCAATCATCCCAATCTTTTTGCGTCAGTTCGATCTGCTTTCCCTCTTTTAGCTGAATGAGCCGGCACATAGCTGGATCTGTCGCAATCAAAGAAAACATATGCTTGACTAAATCAACCTGATTTTCGGGGATATATTCGCGATTACCAACAGGCAAGTTCAATTCCTGCCCAGAAAAGCACACCAAATCAACCTCATCACATAAAGTACACCCATTATTTTTAAGAAACTGGCAAATTTTATTTATCAGCTCAACTTGCAATTCAATCGACTTTTTATATTCACCTGCGCTAGTATTCATCCACTTGCCCAAAAGAAAAGGTCTAAGCTCATCTAAAAGTTGTAACATTTGAGGTGTCAGAATCAGCAGTTTTTTGGTCTTTTTTGCGTCTTCTAGTTCATTTAAAATCCACTCTAAACGTTCAACAGTCAGCTCTGATTGAGAGTAAGAAAGTGAAACGATTTCTTGGCCAAAACATGTTTTTTGAGACTGTTTTAACACTCGAGATACTGTTGCATACTGTGATGGATCAGCAATAAAAATCGGGAGTTTCCCTAACTCAGCGAGTCGATATGTTACCAATGACCCGATCACAGAAGTTTTTCCCCCTCCCATCACTTTTGTCAATGTTCCACCACTTTCCTTAAGCGATTGAGTCAAAATAAGATCAATATCATTGATTTGATCTGACCGGGGAATTTTTCCACTTGCCTGGGAGAAAACGAGTCTTACTGGCAATGGAAGGTCTTGGTTAGAGTCTAGAAAATGAGCTAGATTTTGGCTTATCAACTCATTGAGTTGATAGCAAAGGTGTTGCCTTTGCTTGAGGTCTTGGTTTGGCTTTGCGCTTTGATCTATCTTATTAATTTTTTGTAAGTATGCTTCGACCATTCCAAGTCTCTTAGCCTCAATTGACAAGGCCAAATAATGCGCCGTCTGATCAAAAAGCTCTTGAACTTCCCGCTCACTGAGATAAGGATTTGCTTTTATATAGTTTTCAAAATGTTGGCCTAAAAATAATCCGATGATCTCATCTAAACTCAGGGGTTCTTTTTGGTGTCCAATCAACGCTAACTTGTCTTTGACTTGCGTAATACCATCAATAGCCTCTGTGTTCGCTAATCGAAGTAAATCGTTTTCTATTTTAGTCAGCGAGGACTGGTGTGTTGCCAATAAGTTAGAAAAATGCCGTTTAATCGTCATAATGTGTTGTGGATCAATAGTAACAACCTGCCGCTCTTTTGTAAGCAGCTCTTCCCCTACAAGGATATCGGCCAAAATAGCTTTTTTCTTGTGTTGAACACAGCGTCGATAAGCAGGGTCCAGATCTTCTTTTTCTACCCATTGCTGACCTAAATCAAGGGCGTCACTTTGTTTGGCCGGCTTTGTGACTTTGATCATTTGCTGATCGCAAAGAGTCTGATAATAATTTTTTACTTCTTGATAAAAATTAAAATTATTATTTTGTGCACGTGAAATAGTCAGCCGTCGGTTTTGTCTAACTTTTTCTGGTAATTTCTTGAATGACTCCTCTTTTAAACAGTTTTCAACTCGATTGTATACAGCTTTAGCTTGACTGTATAAAGATGGACCTCCAAAAAAGTTGGAGTTTAAATCCTTCATTGCTCGACAAAAGTCACTTTGCGCAACCACCTTCGCAAACCACTCATTCTCAGAAGGGGATGCTACGCTGTTAATATAAAACTCTGTTGGGCAAGGAAGTTTAGCACATTGATCTTGATCCATGTGCAATAAAACAATAAGGAACTGAAGAACCTTGCCTTGATGGCGTTTCTCTAATCTTAAATCTTCAGGAGTCAAAAACTTATGAATAAGAACCCACTTAAGATGTTCTCGTGTTTTTCTATCTTTCACAGTAATTGCCAATCTGTAAATATCCCAAAAATTTTCCGGGCATTTAAATGCTGTTTTATTGAAATCAGGTAGAGGAGTATTTGGATCAAACCGGCTCTCAAAAATGGGTGCAACAGAACTAATGACGCCAAGAGAGTGATCATCGCTACTAAAGGTTTCACTTACATAAATTGATTTAATCGGCTGGCAATCTAGAAATTTTTTACGTCTTTCTAGAAACTTTGTATCTATATTGTAGACAAGAAGCATACGAATCAGGCGAGCTTCATCTAGAGATGACAGCCTAAAACCAGCAGACACCTTGCCCGACCGGTTGAGATAGCCCTGATATAAAGCAAAAAATTCCTTAGCAAAATCTTTCTCTGAAAGGCCTTCATTGGTTTTATGCTTAGCATATAAATACTTTAATACAAGGTGAAGCGCAATAGCCATTGTATCTGGAGTTTGGTGCCTATGCTCCGCAAGTGTCAAGATCAACATTTTCATGATAGAAAATGCTTTTGGCGACATTGGATCGATTGCAGAAAGCGACTGGATCAATGCAAAAGCTTCTTGATAATCTCGGCTATGCAATTTGAGATAGGCTAAAAAAATC